>JAHJBD010000175.1 GCA_018813725.1 Nanobdellota archaeon
GCTTTGGCAAAAGCTGAGGCTTCTGGTAATCGTACTTCTTTAACATCTGAAAGAGAAGACTTTCTGGATATGGTATCAAGGTATGTATCAGATGCAGAACATTTCTATAACAAAGGGGATCTAGTTAATGCATTTGCTGCTTTGAATTATGCGCATGGATGGCTTGATGCTGGCGCTAGAATCGGGCTTTTTGACGTCCATGACAGCAGGTTGTTTACTGTTGATTAAGCTGCTCTTGGGCCATATAACCTTTCGCTATATTTCTGCACTGCCTGATACAGCCTGACATTATGGGCTGCTGCACAAGTAAGGTCAGCTTTTAAGACAAACAGGATTCCGTTTGAGAGATCTGCCATAACGTGATGATCAATTCTGCCTGCTGCTGCAGTTGCTGATTCCAGCCTTTCTCGTGCTTCATCCAATGTCAAGCCATCTAAATCAACAGTCCCTTTTGCTGTGACTGCTTCTCGTAATGGCTGCATGTTGCTCTGGGCTGAATGCAGCACTTGACCTATAAGATACAGATCAACGCTTGCTTCTGGTGAAGCACGCAAATGTTCAGGAAGAGTGTCGTATTTTGAGCAAGCCTTGTCAACTGCCCTTACAAGAATGGGTCCATGTTTTATATAAGTTAGTTCCTGGTTGATCAAATCCAATATAGGTAGTGCTACCATGGATACTTCACTGACAATCGTATCATACACTTTGCCATCAATAAAAGCTGCAGCAATAGATTTCTTGGTTATATCATCCATAATATCTCCTCCAATCTAAGGGAAGAATGGTTTAAGGTTTTTAAAGATAATTATTGATTAATAAATACCTTGTTTATGGTCACAGCTAGGCCCTTATCCTTTTCCATCATCTCCTCAGAAGTCATCTTGGCGTCACCCAAAGCTAATAGCCTTTTATCAAGGCCCATAACTGCTACAATATCATCTTTCTGTATATTTGAGTGTAATTTAGCAATGCCAGGCACTTTCAGGTCTGCCCCATGTGAGAGTGTAGAGACAGTATTTCCAAGCACCCATATCATGGGAAGGTGCTTTACTGCGTTCTCAACTGGCTGGATCAGCTTTGATATGAACTTATCATTGCCATTTTCATAATACCAGAAAGCGTCTGCAAGATCATTTAAAGTGACTAAAGTAGACTCATCAAAAGGCCCAACTCTAGTTCTTCTAAGTTCTGCCATATGAGCGCCTGTGCCGAGTGCACGACCCATATCATGACAAATTTTTCTTATATATGTACCAGCCTGGCAGCCTATCCTGAACAATACATCCTGGCCGTCAATCTCCAGCAGATCAATGTAGTAGATGTTCCTTTCCCTTTCTACTCTAAGGATTGCGCTCTTTACAGGAGGAAGCTGTGTGATCTTTCCGGTAAAATCCTTAAGTGTTTTCTTGATCTTTTTTTCATCTATCTCTTTATGGATGTGCATCAAGCATACGTATTCTTTGCCAGCAGTGAGAAGCGCTTGAACGATCCTTGTCGCTTTGCTTACTGCAACAACAAGGCTTCCTGTAACCTGGGGGTCTAATGTTCCAGAATGTCCTGACTTTGATATCTTCAGTATCTTTTGTACAAAGTCAGCAACCTGGTGAGAGGTTGGGCCTTTTGGCTTGTCAATATTGATAACACCATAATCCAGAAGCTCTTTGATATGCCTTTGATAATCTGGCTTGTCTTCAGACTTTCTTTTTATAAGAATCTCCCTATTTATCTCTTCAAACGGAAATTTGCCCATATTTTAAAGAATCAGTAATGATTATATAAATTTACTGGGATTTTACCCGATGCTCGCCCCTAGACATCCCTTGGTCTGATCTTGGGGATTTAACATTGGTTTCACTCTTTTTTTCTGAATTGTCCTGAACAGACTTTGACCTATGTGGTTTCTTCATAACCTGTTCTTTTAATTCCTTAAGCTCTTCTTTTTGAATGTCTTTAGCCTCTTCGGCCTTTTCTTCTTTGGCTTCTTCAATCTTTTCTGAAAGCTCCTCTGCCTTCTCTTTCATCACTTCTTTAGTTTTTGATTTTAATTTCTGAACTTCTTCTTCAAACTTGCCTGCTGTCTCCTTTTTCGCAGGTTTTTTAGGTTCAGGAGCTTTTTCCTTAGGTGCGCCAACAAGTTCTGCTGTAACAACGCCTTCTTTATCCTTTACAACATCTACTTTGATATGGTGCGGCGGATTCTTGATTCCATGTTTCCAGATCTCAAGATTAGCATATTTTCCTATCTTAACATTTTCAGATTTAGTATGTTTAGCTAAGAATTGCTTAAGAGCAGTCATGGCTTTTTTTGCCCTCTTATATCTAGGTGATTTAAGCCATTCCTTTCTCAAAGGAACATTATATGTACGTTCTAGTACTGGTTTGTCTTCTGTCTTTTTGGCCATTTTGCATTAACTCAGCTAAAAGCTGAGCTTGGTGAATATCCTCTGGATCTACTGATCTTAAGTTTCCAGTTCCTGCTGGATGCATGCAATGATACATCATCGCTGGGTCAATCATCTCACCACGGACTGGTTCCCCCCTTACTGTCAATGTTTGATGATCATATAGTGTGACTGGTGCCATCTTTATGCTTTTGTCCTGTTTCTTCTCCAGGACCTTTTAACTACTGTATGCCTTCCTGGGTGAACCCTTCTTCCTTTACCATATATCTTTGGAACTGTCCAAAACGGCGCCCATTTGGTCTGGCCACCCATCTTGATCAATCTTTTCTTACGACTAGCATGTTTGAAACGAGCCATTTACTTTTCCTCACCTGTTGGTTTTTTGGCTTCTTCTTTTGCTGGTTCAGGAGCAGCTTTTTTGGCTTCTTCTTTCTTAGGTGATTCAACAGCTGGTTTTTTAGCTTCCTTCTTTGGAGTCTCAGCTACTGGTTTTTTAGGTACTTGTGGAGTAAGCTTCTTAACCTCTTCTTTCTGGAATTTATTTGATGCTTTTAGTATTTCTGTGGCAATCTTGTCAAGCATTGACTGGCCTTTTGCTGTAGTGACACGGCCTTTGTGAGGTCCATGAGCATCCTGCTTGACCAGTTCTGCTTTTTCAAGCTGCTGTAGAATCTTCCTAGCAATATTTCCAGAACCTTTGTAGAAGTGTTCAGATTTGTGGCCTTTGTTCTTCTTGCCACCATATTTGGTTCGCAATTTTTCAACGCCTATGGGGCCTAGCTTTGATACATTCCTCAAGACTGCAGCAGCTCTTATATACCACCAGTCTTTATCTGCTGGAGGCCTTTCCTTGTGTGCCCCTGTCTTGACATATATTGCCCAATCAGGAGCCTTGATATCGTTGATTTTCTTTAGTTCTTCAGCTACCTTTAGTATAAGTTCTCTTGGATCTGCATCGAATATTGTTGCCATTTTATATGTCGTTCCTTGCGGAACTAGATTAGCTAAGTAATAGCTTAGGATTGAGGATTGGGTGAGTATTTATAAATGTTTCTATACCTCTTATAGTCATGATCAGGAACAAGAAAACACCTAATACCGAAGAGGATCTTAAGAAGATACTGCATCCGCTGGTGAATAAGTGGTTTTTTGGCAGGTTTAAATCTTTTTCATTGCCACAATTATATGGGGTGATGGAGATACATTCACGTAATAATGTGCTGGTTTCAGCTCCAACCGGAGCTACCAAGACATTGACCGGGTTCTTAAGCATATTAAATGAGCTAATTGATAGTGCTGATAAAGGGATACTAGAGGATAAGGTGTATGCAATATATGTGTCACCTTTAAAGGCACTGAACAATGATATATCTAAAAACCTGCACGAACCACTTCAAGAGATTGAAGAGATTGCAGGAAAAGAGCTTGGCATAAGGGTTGCAGTTAGGACTGGTGACACAACAATCAAAGAAAAGTCAAAGATGCTTGCAAAGCCGCCGCATATCCTGATAACTACTCCTGAAAGCCTTGCCATATTGCTTGCTTCACAGAAATTTGTTGAGCATATCAAGGATGTCCAGTGGTTCATCGTAGATGAGATACATGCGCTTGCTGACAGTAAAAGAGGAGTGCACCTGAGCCTTGCTATGGAGCAGCTTGGAAGATTTGCAAGCCATATGACAAGGATAGGATTATCAGCAACTGTCTCTCCTTTGGAGGAGATCGCAAGGTTCTTAGTGGGGTATCAGGATGATGAGGAAAGGGATTGCAAGATAGTTGATGTCCAATTTATCAAAGACATGGACCTTAAAGTACTTTGTCCGACAGCTGACCTGATCAATGTGAACTGGACTGATATGCACAGTTCGCTCTATAACATGATACATCAGTTGATACAAGAGCATAAGACAACCCTGATCTTTACTAACACCCGAGCTGCGACAGAAAGGGTTGTTCATTTTCTAAAAGAAAAGTTTCCAAAATATTATACTGAAAATATTGGTGCGCATCATGGAAGCCTTAGCAAAGAGCACAGGCTTGATATCGAGACAAGGTTAAGGGAAGGGAAGCTGAAATGTGTTGTTTGTTCTACATCACTTGAATTAGGGATAGACATTGGGTACATTGACCTTGTTGTGCTCTTGAGCAGTCCAAAATCGGTTGCCCGGGCTCTTCAAAGGGTAGGAAGGTCAGGGCATAAATTGCATGATGTAACAAAAGGAAGGCTGATTGTCATGGATAGGGATGATCTTGTTGAGTGCGGGGTTTTGTTAAAATCTGCAATAGATAAGAGGATAGACCGCATCCATATCCCTACTAACTGCCTTGATATACTTAGCCAGCAGATAATCGGGATTGCCATAGAAGAAAAGATCCATGTAAATGAATTGTATAAGCTTATCAAGCAGTCATATTGCTACCATAACCTCTCAAGGCAGGATTTCAATGATGTTGTTGATTACCTTGCAGGAAAGTATATCTCACTTGAGGACAGGCATGTATACGGCAAGATATGGTATGATGAAGAGTCCGGGATGATCGGCAGGAGAGGAAAATTGGGCAGAGTGATCTATATGACAAACCTTGGGACAATACCTGACCAGAGCAATGTCATCGTTAAGGTTGGGACACAGATGGTAGGCACTATAGATGAAGGGTTTCTTGAAAAGCTTAAGCCTAATGACATATTTATATTAGGCGGAGCTGTGTATCAGTACAAATATTCTCGGGGTAATGTTGCTCAGGTTAATGCAACGCCTGACAGGCCGCCGACAGTTCCAAGGTGGTTTTCTGAGATGCTGCCCTTAAGTTTTGACCTTGCAAATGATATAGGTAAGTTTCGTAGACTACTTGGACAGAAATTTTGTTATTCTAGATCTAAGGAGGAAATTCTGGATTTTATCAACAGTTACCTTTATGTTGATAATAATTCAGCAGAGGCAATCTATCAATATTTCTTTGAGCAGTTTCATTATGCACAGATACCTTCAAATACCAGAATCATCGTAGAGAATTATAATGATGGAAAGCAGACATATGCAGTGTTTCATTCTCTTTTTGGCAGGCGTGTAAATGACTGCCTGTCAAGGGCTGTGGCTTTTGCAATATCAAGGACACAGCACCGTGATGTTGAGATAGGAATAAACGATAATGGGTTTTATGTCACATGTGAAAAGAATGTTGATTCGCTTAAGGCGTTTGAAATGTTAAAGTCACAGGAGATTTATCAGGTGATGGGGCAGGCTATTGATAAGACAGAGGTACTTATGAGACGGTTCAGGCACTGCGCAAGCAGGGCGTTTATGATACTACGGAATTATATGGGCAGGACAAAGGCCGTTGGAAGGCAGCAGGTCAAATCACTGATACTTATCAATGCTGCGAGGCGTATATCAAATGATTTTCCTATACTTAAAGAGGCTCGAAGAGAGGTTCTGGAAGACCTTATGGATATTGAGAATACGAAAAAGGTTCTTGAGGGAATAGAGAAAAAAGATATCAAGCTTGAGCAGATAAGCACTAATCTTCCGTCACCTTTTGCGATCAACCTGGTCTCTCAAGGATTGTCTGATGTGTTGAAGATGGAAGATAAGATTGAGTTCCTGAACAGGATGCACAGGCAGGTACTTGCAAAGATAGGGAAGACTATTAAGTTTTAGCGGTGATCATCTTAATGGATAGGATAATGGGAAGGAATTTTTAAATTATCCAAAAATCCAGAACTGATGAGAAAGCTATACCAGCGACTATAAATTTCCAATATATATTTATGGTTGGAGAAATCCAGCCAAAAACTGCTAAATTTTTAGATATTTTTTATTTGAAATATCTTTTTTCTCGTCGATTAAATCTGTTCACTGTTAAAAAAAGTAAAGATTTAAATATCAATTAGTAATTTAGCCACTCAGTTATTTGGAGAGGATATTTATCGTACTGAAATGCACAATATTGTTAGAAACAAACGGGTATTAGAGTGTCGCGATTTGTGTAGATATAAAAGGAATAAGTTAATTCTTAGAGTGAGGTGAAAATGGAAAATACAAAACCAAACTGTAAAGAACGTTCGATAAACTCTGGGGAAGTGCTGATCGGATGCAGGATCCCAAAAGACTTCTTTATAACTAAAGGTTCAGGTGAAAGCGATATCACTATCCATGCAGGATCTTATCATCTAGCGCTTAAAGCTGCTGGGATTGAGATGTGCAATATCATGACTTATTCTTCAATTCTGCCAAAGATAGCTAATGAGGTCAAAAGACCATTAAAGATTATGCACGGCTCTGTTATGGAGACCATCATGGCAGTTTCAAACTGTAAAAAAGGTGAAAGAGCTACAGTAGGTATCATTTTTGGTTGGCTGTATGACAAAAAGACCGATGAGAAGTATGGTGGATTGGTGTGTGAGTACAACGGCAATCTTACTGAGAAAGAGGCAGGCGAGCAATTGCACCAAAGCTTAAATGAGTTATATACAAATGGGTTTTCTGATGATTATGAGATAAAAGACATCAATCTTAATATGGAAAGTTTTGTGCCTAAGAAAGAGTTTGGGACAGCTTTGGTGGCTTTGTGTTTCACTAATTATGTGGTACCTCTAAGATGAATTTTGGGGATATTCCTGATGAATATTGTAAATTGGAGGATTCTAAAATAATTGTCTTGCCTGTATCATATGATAAGACCAGCACATGGATTAAAGGCGCTGGAAAAGGGCCTAAGGCAATCTTAAATGCTTCAGCTAACATGGAGCTGTATGATATTGAGACAGGCTCTGAAGTGTACAAAAGAGGGATATTCACAGATAAGCAGATCAGCGGAGAGCTTACACCTGAAGAGATGGTCAGTGTTGTGGGCAATAGGGTAAAAGACCATCTGAAAAAAGATAAGTTTATTGTGCTGATCGGCGGAGAGCATTCTGTAAGCATCGGAGCGATAAAGGCACATTCTGAAAAATTTAAAGAGATGAGTGTCCTGCAGCTTGATGCTCATTCTGATCTGAGGCAAGAGTATCATGATTCAAGATTTAACCATGCATGTGTTATGGCACGAGCTAAAGAGGGTTGTAAGATTGTGCAAGTGGGTATCAGAAGCATGGATAAGAGTGAGTTAAATGATATGGATAAAGGAACTATATTTTTTGCCGAGGATATCCAAAACAATAAAACTTGGGTTTCTGATGTAGTAAAATTATTGTCCAAAAATGTTTATATCACAATTGACCTAGATGTGTTTGACCCGGCGATAATGCCTTCTACAGGTACTCCTGAACCAGGCGGATTATGGTGGTATGAAGTGCTTAATCTCCTTAAACAAGTTATCAAAAACAAGAATGTTATCGGGTGTGATGTAGTTGAGCTCTGCCCGAATGAGAATGATAAGGCGCCTGATTTTTTGGCTGCCAAGCTGATATATAAGATATTAAGCTATAAATACGAGGGGGTAAAAAAATGAGCAAAAAAGAACTATTAAAAGAACCTATCAAACATATTGACTTTAAGTCATTTGATTCTACAAATATTATCGAATCAATGAAGGACATGTCCTTTACAAGCAGGGATACTGCTAAAGCTGCAGACATATTAAACATGATGCTCAGTGAAAAGGATTGTACTGTCATCTTGACCTTGGCGGGAAGCACAAGCGCTGCAGGGTGCATGCAGGTTTATGTGGACATGGTGAAGAATAAGATGATCGATGTGATAGTGTCAACCGGCGCTTCAATCGTAGATATGGACTTTTTTGAAGCCTTGGGATTTAAGCATTACAAAGGAAGTCCGTTTGTGGATGACAAGAAATTAAGAGAAAAGTTCATCGACAGGATATATGATACTTATATCGATGAAGAAGAGCTGCAGGTTTGTGATAAGACTATCAAGAAAATAGCTGATTCGCTTGCACCAAAGGCATATTCATCAAGAGAGTTCATAAAAGAGATGGGTAAATATCTGGTCAAGAACTCAAAGAAGAAGGATTCTTTGGTACAGGCAGCATATGAGAACAATGTGCCAATATTCTGTCCTGCTTTCTCTGATTCAAGCGCTGGTTTTGGACTGGTGCTGCATCAGGTTGAGTATCCGGACAAGCATGTTTCGATAGATTCTGTAAAGGACTTTAGGGAGCTTACAAAGATCAAGATGGAAGCTAAAAGCTCTGGACTATTCATGATAGGCGGAGGAGTGCCTAAGAACTTTGCACAGGACACAGTTGTCTGCGCTGAAGTTCTTGGAAAAGAGGTCCCTTTGCATAAATATGCAGTACAGATCACTGTAGCTGATTCAAGAGATGGGGCCTGCTCAAGCTCAACTCTAAAAGAAGCAGCTTCATGGGGTAAGGTTGATACTGTGTATGAACAGATGGTCTATGCTGAAGCGACAAGTGTTTTGCCGTTGATCGCAAGCTATGTGTATCATAAAGGGGCTTGGAAAAACAGGCAGAAGATGGAATGGAGCAAGATTTTTGACTAGATCTATCTTAAATGTTTTTTTCTTAATTCATACATTATGATAGTAGGAAGATAGAATGTTAGGTCTGCAACTAGTTTTCCTATCAGGATCCCTAAAGAGAAGTTGTTGAGTACTAATGGGAATATTAGCATGCAGGATGGCCTTATTATCAGGCTGTCAAGCATTTCAGAAGGTCCGAATTCTATCAAGAGATTTCTGTTAGTTTTCAGGAATGCTTTTGTAGTGTGTTTTTGTCCTTGGTTTCTTGATTGTTTATAATCAATCAGATGTTCTCTTACAAAGATGACGCCATAATAGCCTATGTTTTCACCCATAGTGCCGGCATAGGCTGAGATTATCCTGTTATTTGTTAATAAATATGTTATGATAGCTGCAATCATGGCTGTGATTGTGCCTGAGATCTCAGCTGGAAGATACCTTTTAAGCCATTCTTTTAATTTTTTCTTCATAAGGTTATAATTTCTCTATTGTATAAAAGGCTATTGGTTAGTTTTTATATTACTTAGTAGTAGTTACAAATTAGTAAGATTTATAAATTCGAGAAAATGTCTTAAGAGTATGGTAACTATTGATACTTTTAAGCAGAGAGCTCTAGAGTACTCTGGGTTAGGGCCTGAGGAAATTGTACTATATTTGGGAAAGATAAAGGAGTTGGAAGCAAGGATTGTTGATGAAGCTCAGATCACGGAGAATGAAGAGCAGGTTGTCAAGGCCAGAAAAGTGCATGATTGGCTTATGGCTCTTAACCCTGACCGAGGAAATACTCAAAGAGAAGCTTTTGACTATTATAGGCTGGATAAGGTAATTGACGGAGACTTAGAGCGTCGCACGGAAGCAATAGGTAGATGTGCAATCCTTACAGCAGAATATGTGATAATTACTTACGATCTTGGGCTTGATACGGTACCATTAGGCTTAAATGGTAGAAACATACAGCATTCTCTAACTGGGTTAAAACATAACAAAGGGTATATCTTGATAGATAATGTAGTTCCAAAGGGCTTTGGGGCACGGTATAAGCCAGAGGCACTGCAATGTATACGCCGGAGAGGGTTTAATGGTATGCTTGCTGATATACTAAGTGCTAAATCATCAGCAATGAATCTTGAAGGAGAAACAGAGGAAAGTGTGAGAGTTCTACGGCAAGCGATCAAGATTAGTCCAGATGCTTATCTATACTCTAACCTGGGCAACAGATATCTGAAATTGTATGAGACAGCTGATAACCAAGATAGAGTATTACAGATGGCATTTAATGCTTATAAGAGCTCAAGGGATATTAGGGTAGGGAAAGGGCTTCCTGTGATAGAAACAGTTGAAGTGATGCTGAAGGTTATGAAAGAAGCTTATCCTCATCTTATGTAAATGAATTCTCAAAGTGATACCCTATACACATCCCAGAAATCATAGCCAACACAGGCAAGATAAAGCAAAAGCAGTGTAATCTCTAAAATGATAAATGGTCCCATGATGATAGCAGTAAGGTTTAAAGTGAATATTAAGGATATTCCTATCACCAGCATCAAGAGACCAGTTGTTATATGAGCCAAATATCTTTGAAATGAATCATTTACATTGATCTTTTCGTAGGTGAAAGCAAAATTTCCAAAGCAGGCTGTAACTGCAATTATTGAAGTTACCACGATAATGCTTCCTGATGCTGATTTGTCTGAAAATAGGCTGCTTTGGGATAAGAAATTATGGATAATTGGGTATAGTATACCTAGGATGGATGCTAAAAGGAGATTTTTGGTTATATTTTCCTTGATTATCTGGTGCATAGGATTGATAACTAAATCTTCATTATATAAAATTTTTGATTAAAATTAGGTTATTGAGTTTTGCAGCCAACAGAATTTACATCGCGTTCATTTCCTTTTTTAGAATCTTGTGAGCCCTGTTTATCTCTTGAAATTTCTGGGTGTTACCATGAGGCATATCTGGATGGTGAGCTTTTGAGAGTTCTTTGTAGCTTTTATGCATCTTGTCAAAGTCTAATTCATTTTCTTCAACCCCAAGCACTTCTCTTGCATGTTTTCTTTGTTGTATGATGTCATCATCTTCTTTGAATTCTTGAATAAACTCTTCTTGTGTAATCTGTCCTTCGCTTAACAGATATATAAAATGTTCAATGACTTGTGCTACCATTGCGATGTTTTCTACATATTTGTCTGAATTGTTATAGCTGTAAAACATGTGATGATCCCAAAGGTACCATGAAACTTGGGCTTGGGCTTTTTTCAGTGTATTACCCTCTAAAGGTATATCTATGTTATCTTCGGTTAATCCAAAATTCTTCAAAAGTGTTATAATCTTATTTTTATATTGTAAAGCTCTTCGATTATATGAATCTCTAACCTTAATCTCTTTGAATTCATGACCTTTAATCGTGACCATGATCGTTGAATGTATCCGTCTGTTTATAAAGATGAGTTTAATCAATAAGTTTTATAAGGTAAATTGAATGTTTCTTAGCTATGAAAAATGTATTGCTAGTATATGTACCTTTTTGCACACCTGCAAGTCCTCCCTATTCTATAACCAATCTCTATAGCTTTTTGAAGAGCAATTGTAAGGATAATATCTCTGTGTTGGATTTGAATCTTGAGTTTCACAAGATCAAATTTGCTTCATTTAGTGCTTATTATCATGATTTCAATAAGTGGGATAATTATAATGAGGTTACTGATCAATATCGTAAGTTAACTGTCAAGACATACTCTGAGAATAATAAGAGGGTTGTCAAAGGTGAAAAGCCTGAATTGTTTGAAGAACTTTTGGGTGGGATAATTGATAGGAAACCAGAAATTGTTGCATTTAGCATTGTATATTCCAGCCAGGCATTCTATGCTTTTGCTTTGGTTACAGAATTGACAAAAAGGGGTATTAAATGTGTACTTGGTGGGCCTGCTGTGAATGATAAATTAAAAGCTGTTGCTGACAAAGTTTTGGAGAATGAGATTGAACTTCTTTCATATATCCAAAATATGGAAGTTTCACATGATAGATTGAACTTTAATTATGCACTTGATTATTCTGTATTTGATCTTAAGGATTATTTTACACCATATCCTGTAATTCCTTTGAAAGCTACGACCACATGTTATTACAAAGGATGTACATTTTGCAATCATTTTAAGAAGTCACCTTATATGGAGTATTCGCTCGAAATGATTGAAGAGACTGTTGTTAAATCTAATGGGAAATATTTCTTTCTCATTGATGATATGATACCCTTAAGCATGCTGCTTAAGATCTCTAAGGTTTTTTTGGGGCTTAATATTAAATGGTGTTGTCAGTTAAGGCCAACTAAGGAATTGACGTTAGATGTTTTGCAAGAGTTGCATGCTTCTGGACTTATTTTGATCATATGGGGAGTTGAATCTGGTAATGATAGGGTGCTTAAGCTGATGAATAAAGGGACTAACAAGGAAGATATTCAACGAGTGCTTGCTGCTTCGCACAATGGTGGCATAAAAAATATTGTGTATATCATCTTTGGGTTTCCAACAGAGACTAAAGAAGAGTTTCTTGAGACAATAGGTTTTCTTAAGCTAAATCAGGAGAATATCGACCTTGTTTCAACTGCAGTTTTTGGCCTGCAAAAGAATACGCTTATCTATAATAATCCATCAAGGTTTGGTATAACTAAGATAATTGAGACAGAGCGGACTGTTATAGAACCTCGTATTGATTATCAGACTAGTATTGGCCTTTCAAACTCTGAGGCTAAGAAGATGCGTGATGGACATAAAAGAACCCTGGGGAAGATAAATAAGTATCCAAAGACCATGAATTTCTTTAGAGAGCATATGTTGTGCCTGGGTCAGGGTAGTTAATTGAAATAAGCAGAAACTAAGGATCTCTGAACAGTTTTGCTCATCCCAATGCGATGAGAATCCCGCCTACTACGACCAATCCAGCACCTATACCTGCTTTTAGAGAGATATTTTCTCCTAAGATAAAGAATGCCAATAAAAGAGCGAATACAACACTTAACCTATCAATCGGGACAATCTGGGATACCTTTGCGTTTTTTAAGGCAATAAAATAAAATAGCCATGAAAGCGCTCCTGCAATTCCACTGATAATAATATAGAATAGCGCTTTGCTGTTCATCAGAATTGGTTTTATATCATGTATCTTTCCTTGGACCAATATCAGACCTATCAAAAATAGCGCCATAACTATTGCACGGATAGTTGTTGCAGTATTTGAATCAATGCCCTGCAGCCCTATCTTGCCAAAGATTGCCACTAACGATGCTGCAAAAGCAGACAACAGTGCATAAACTAACCATATGTATTCCATATTAGGTTATAGATTTAACAGATATATAAATTTTGTTAAGACGGTTGGCTAATTTCTTTTTTTAAACCAACCTAGAAGAAACATAATCCCGATCAGAAAGGCAATTCCAGATATCTGGGCTATCCAGGCTAAGTAAAACCATTCAAAGCCATTCTTAAAGATATTAATAAGGATCAAGATCAGATATAACAATCCTGCAAGGATAAAAGCAAATGCACCTACTATCTCGTGCTTCCAGGAGATGATCAATACTGCTGATAGGATTATTGTAGGGATATTATGCATGAACAGGCCTAAGATTGTTCCCCAGAAGCCAAGATGCATGTCAAATATGTCTAAGGACATGAGGAGTAGGAATAATATGAAGATGATAGATAAGATTCTCGGTGTCCAATAAATAGATCTGTTAATTTTCTTCATTAATAACTATATTGACGTCTATATATTTATAATTTACGATTAGAATGGTCTATCTTCTTTTAGGACGATGGTTAAACCTATTTCCTGACCTATTTGAGAACGGTCGTCTTGTTGCTGAGTTAGACCTATGAAATGATCTCTTTGGTGGCGGTTTAGCAGCTGCACCAATTGCGTTCTTGGCGGTTTCTGAGTGAAAGGAGTGGTCCATAACTTCGATCCTTTGCCTGATCAATCTTTCAATATCCCTGAGAAAATCTCTCTCATCAGCTGAGCAGAATGAAAAAGCGGTTCCTTCTGCGCCTGCCCTAGCAGTTCTTCCTATCCTATGGACATAGCTTTGCGGCTCGTTTGGAAGCTCAAAATTTATGACATGGGAAATGTTATCTATGTCTATCCCTCTTGCAGCGATGTCAGTTGCAACCAACACCTTGATCTTGCCTGCCTTAAAATCTTGGATCGCCTTAGTCCTTGCACCTTGTGACTTATTGCCGTGGATGGCGTCAGAACGGATATTATGCTTGCAAAGGAACAATGCCAGCTTGTTTGCCTTGTGCTTTGTTCGGGTGAATATCAGAACGCTTGTAAGGTGCTCGTGCTGCAAAAGTTCCAATAACAGTTTTTCTTTTGAAGACTGGTCAACAAAAAAGATATACTGTTTAACCATCTCCACTGTTGTCGCCTGCGGCGCTACTGCAACATGGATAGGGTCTTTAAGCAGGCTTTTAGCAAGCTCATTGACCTGTGGAGACATTGTTGCTGAGAAAAACAAAGATTGTCTTTTA
>JAHJBD010000176.1 GCA_018813725.1 Nanobdellota archaeon
AGCCAAGGCACCGCCTTGCTTCTGTCAGTGCTTCTTCTTCAGAAAACCCTAACTCTACTTCACCAAAGTTCTTTACCCTGTCATCAGGGCTCTGCACCGGCATCTCTATCCTTTTCATTTTAGCTTGTTGATCTTTAGAAATTCTGAAGCTGAATATGTCTTGCCGCATCTCTTGCAGTGGAACACAGCTTCACCTTTTGGAGAAGGAAAGTCAGATTTTGCGATCTGGGTGCTGCTGCACTTGTCACATTTCATCTGAAGATCTTTCAGATTAAAGAATACATTACATGTCTTGCAGAAAAAAGTTTCTTCTTTCAATGCAAGAATCTTATGCTGCGGCGCATCGCAGAACGGACAAAAATTAACTTCACCCATGTTTACAGCCCCCTTTGCATATTTTCTCTTCATCTAAGTAAACCCTGTTGCGGTTCATAAGATCATCCCAATCAACAAGATGAGCGTCAAATTCTGGGCCGTCACAGCATGCAAATTTCACCTGTTCTCCAACAATCACCCTGCAGCCTCCGCACATACCCATCCCGTCTACCATTATAGGATTTAAAGAAGCTATTGTCTTGATCCTGTGCCTGGTCATCTCTGCCACAGATTTCATCATTATAGGTGGGCCTATCACTACAACCCTGTTTGGTCTTTCCTTTTGCATAAGTGATTTTAAGCCATCTGTGACAAACCCCTGTATTCCTTTTGAGCCATCATCTGTGCATATTATGATCTCATCAGCTACAGCCTGAAACTTATCTTCCCAAAACAGAAGTTTTTTTGTTTTTGCACCAAGAATCACAATTATCCTGTTACCCAGTTTCTTCAATGCCTTGGCAATAGGGTAAATCGGTGCAATGCCTAGGCCTCCACCTATTAGGCACACACTGCCAAATTCACTTATCTCAGAAGCATCCCCTAATGGGCCGACAAGGTCAAGCAGCTTGTCATTTTTTTTCATGCATGAAAGCAGTTCAGTGGTCTTTCCAACAACCAGGAACACAAGAAAAATAGATTTTTTAGTCTTATCAGCTATTGTTAAAGGTATACGTTCTCCATTTTGGTTAATCCTCAGGATAATAAACTGTCCAGGTTTTGCCTTTTTAGCTATCTCTGGCGCTTCAACCTCAAGAAGATAGATGTCTTTTGCCAGTTTCTTTTTTTGAAGTACTGGATACATTCATATTACCTTTTTTGGATTGTGGAATAAATAAGGGATTTATAAACATTTAGTGTGTGAAGTTTTATATATGCTCAAATATTACTAGTATCATGAAATTTAAGTTTTATCCGCTCGATATCACGTATAAAGTGATTGAAGGTGCTGCTGTCATCTTTCTGTTTGGTACAACCACTGATGGCAAGAAGGTGTGTATAGCTGATGCAGAATTCAAGCCTTATTTCTATGTAGTGCCTAAAAAAGGTGATATATCTGACAAGCTTTTGAAGATCAAAGTAGATGTAAAAGAAGAAGCAGCAAAGGTAACTGAAGTTCTTACTGTGAAAAAGAAATACCTTGGCAAAGAGGTAAGTGCGCTTAAGGTATACACCCAACTGCCAAGGGATGTACCAATAATTAGGGATGTGATAAAGGATTGGGATATGATCAAACTGATAACAGAATATGATATCCTTTTTGTACGAAGGTACCTTATAGATAAAGAGATAGTGCCATTGACGTTGACAACTGTTGAGTGTGAAGAAGCAGATTATGGGCTGAAAGTCCCAACATTCAATGCAAAGAAGATGTCCCAGGAACCAGACGAGACACTTAAAGAGCCAAGGATACTGGCATTTGACCTTGAGACATATAATCCGCATGGACAGGGGATTGCACCTGAGAAAAATCCAATACTGATGGTGTCTTTCTATGGAAAGGACATCAAGAAAGTTGTGACCTGGAAACATTTTAAGACAGATCTTGATTATGTGGAATTTGTTGATGGCGAAGTTGACTTGATTGAGAAGTTTAAGGAAGTTATCGAGAAATACAAGCCAGATATAATCTGCGGGTATTATTCTGATGGTTTTGATTTTCCTTATATAAACAGCAGGGCAAAAAAGTATAAGATAAAACTTGACCTTGGATTGGATGGTTCAGAACTGGTAGTCAATAATAGAGGAAAAGTAGAGAAAGCAAGCATCACTGGCATAGTACATATTGATGTTTTTAGGTTTATAAGAAAGATACTGCGGGTAAACCTTGATACAGACAGGTTTGGGCTCAATGAGGTAGCTTTTGAATTGCTTGGTGAGAAGAAAAAGGACGTTGAGCTTGATAACCTTGCGAAAGTCTGGGATAGTTCTCCTGAAAAGCTTGGTGAATTCTGTGAATATAATCTTCATGATTCATATCTAACCTATCGGATACTTGAGAGCAGTTTTGCTAATATCATTGAGATGGTAAAGATTGTCGGTCTGCCACCATTTGACCTGATCAGGCTTGGTTTTTCACAGTTGGTCGAATGGTATCTTCTAAGGCAGGCGCCAAGGTATAATGAACTTGCACCCCAAAGCCCAACTTCTGAACAGATCAAGCAAAGAAGGCTAGTAACTTACAAAGGTGGTTTTGTCTATGAGCCTAAACCGGGTTTGTATAAGGAAATAGTTGTGTATGATTTTCGAAGCCTGTATCCATCAATAATCTCATCACATAATATCTCTCCAGCATCGTTTAATGCAGAAGGGATAGGTGAACAGGTTCCACTTGAAGATGAATTCTATTGGTTTGATACTGAAAGGGGATTTATCCCTGACCTGATCGAGGACATAATCAAGAGAAGGATGCGGATCAAAGAGATAATGAAAGGTGAAGAAAACCCGTTCCTTGAAGCAAGGTCGCAAAGTTTGAAGATACTTGCAAACTCGTTTTATGGTTATCTTGGGTTCTATGGTGCAAGATGGTATTCGATGGAGTGCGCAAGGTCTACGACTGCTTATGGCAGGCATTATATCACAACTGTTATCGAGAAAGCCAAAGATAATGGGTTTGAGGTGCTGTATGCTGATACTGATTCATGCTTCTTAGCATTAGGCTCACACAAAAAAGCCGATGCAGACAATTTTGTGGATGAGATAAACAAGACTCTGCCTGGCGTGATGGAACTGGAGTTTGACGGTTATTATAAGAGAGGGATTTTTGTGTCAGCAAAGATGAGTGCATTTGGTGCAAAGAAAAAGTATGCTTTGCTAGATCAGGATAATAAGCTTAAGCTGCGAGGGTTTGAAGCTGTAAGAAGAAACACTAGCAATATAGCAAAGCAAGTCCAGGAAAAGCTATTGCGCATCGTGCTTGAGGAAGGGGATAAGGAAAAGGCGCTTAAATATGTTAGGGAAGTTCTGGAAGATATCCGGAAAAAAAAGATCAAAAACGAGGATATGGTGATCACAACGCAACTTTCAAAAGAGACTTATGATTATCAGTCTGTCGGTCCGCATGTTAAGATTGCAGAACGGATGAAAGAGCTTGGCATGGAAGCTGGGGTTGGGACAATAATACAGTATATTGTAGCTGGCGGTGGAGGGATTGTAAGGGACAGAGCCAAGCTGCCAGAAGAGGTAAAGGAAGGGGATTATGATCCTAATTATTATATCAATAATCAGGTTGTTCCAGCAGTAGACAAGATAATGGAAGTGCTTGGATATACAAAAGATGATATTATTGCAAGTGAAGGGCAAAAGAAGCTTGGCGGGTTTTTCTAGTTCTATATAAACTATATAAATATGCATTTTAGAATATAAAGATTTTTAAATATGATAGAAATTTCATTATCTAAAATGGCAAACGTATACGCAGTAACAGATAGTGCAAGGCAATGCACAGAATATGTTGATCCAAACTCGCTGGCAGTTCTTGTACACCATATAGTGGTTCAAGGTGGGAAAGTGGCAAGAGTGCAGGGAGTCAGATATGATCCTAACCTGCAGACAAGGTTGCCTATTGAGCCAACAGCAGTATGGCAGGCTGAATGCGTGCCAGGCTGGGAAAATATGCTTGAGTCAGTTGTTAACTATTGCATAGAACAGGAAGGATGTGCTGTGGATATATTCCCTCATGGCAAGAGTCCTGTTTCCAGGCGAATTCAGTCATAATCTTTATAAATAATCTGGTTTTCTTTATGTATATGAAATATGACCCTATAGAAGTTGAAGAGTCTGTAATAAAGTTCTGGCAAGAGTATCAGATATATCATAAAGTCAAAGAGAAAGTACAGAATGGTAAAGATTTCTACTTCTTAGATGGTCCGCCTTACACTTCAGGAAAAGTACATATTGGCACAGCGTGGAATAAGTAACTGAAAGATGCAGTATTGCGTTACAAGCGCATGAAGGGATTTAATGTATGGGACAGGGCTGGATATGATATGCATGGCCTTCCAACTGAGCATAAGGTCCAAGAAAAGTTTGGCATAAAGCACAAGGAAGAGATCCCTGGTTTTGGTATCCAAAAGTTTGTTGAAGAGTGCAGGAAACTGTGCGTAGAAAATATGGAAGTCATGAATAAGGACTTTTCAAGACTTGGCGTTTGGATGGATTTTGAGAATCCTTATCAGTCTATCAAAACAAATTTTATGGAAGGCGAGTGGTGGCTGATAAAAAAAGCCCATGAGAACGGCAGATTGTATGAAGGGGAAAAGGTGATGCACTGGTGCCCTGAGTGTGCAACTTCACTCGCAAAGCATGAGCTTGAGTATGAGAACGTGACTGATGATTCCATATTCCTAAAGTTTAAAGTTAAAGGTAAAGAGAATGAATTCTTGGTCATCTGGACAACAACACCATGGACCATCGCTTATAATCTTGGCGTGATGGTCAATCCTGAAACCGAGTATGTTAAGGTCACGGCAGATAATGAAGTGTGGATAGTCGCAAAAGTCTTAGCTAATGTATTCATGTCAGCTGTTGCAGGTAAAAAGTATGAGATAATTGAAGAGTTTAAGGGAGCTGAATTAGAACATCTTGAGTATGTGCACCCTTATGACAATCTCCTGAAAGATGTTTATGCTGAGCTTAAAGCTAAATCTCCTAATGTGCACACAGTATTCTTATCACAGGAATATGTTGATACTAGCTCTGGATCAGGCTTAGTGCATTGCGCACCTGGATGCGGTCCTGAAGATTACGAGGTAGGAAGGCTTTATGAAGTTCCTCCTTTCAATAATCTTGATGAGTATGGCAATTATCCTCCAGAGATGGGCGAATTTTCCGGCTGGAATGCAAAGAAAGATAATAAAAAGTTCATACAAAAATTAGATGAGCTAGGTGCACTTATCGCGAGCACTCCTGTTGAGCACGAGTATGCTCATTGCTGGAGATGCAAGCACCCTGTTGTTTTCAGGACAACCAAGCAATGGTTTTTCAAGGTTGAAGATCTGAAAGATAAGATGAGGCAGCTTAACGAGGGTGTTCTTTGGATACCTAGATGGGCTGGTTCAAACTCGTTTGATTCATGGCTTAATAATCTTAGAGATAATGGCATAACAAGGCAGCGTTATTGGGGAACACCATTACCTGTATGGAAATGCGACAAGTGCGGCGAGTATACTGTTGTAGGTTCTGTTGCTGAGCTTAAAGAGCTTGCGGGCAGTGTACCAGACGACCTTCATAAGCCATATATCGATGAAGTAAAGATACCTTGCAAGTGTGGTTCGCAGAAGGATAGGATACCTGATATTCTTGATGTATGGATCGATGCAGGTACAACATCATGGACTTGTCTTGATTATCCTCAGAGAACTGATCTATTTGAAAAAATGTGGCCGCCTGATTTTATTCTTGAAGGAAAAGATCAGATAAGAGGGTGGTTTAATCTTCTTTTGGTTGCGTCAATGGTCTCTATGGAAAAGCACAGCTATAAAGCATGCTACATGCATGGTTTTGTACAGGATGCGCAAGGAAGAAAGATGTCAAAATCTTTGGGCAATTATATACTTCCTGAAGAGGTTGTTGACAAATACGGCGCAGATACTCTTAGGTATTATATGATAGGCGGGGCTAGCCCTGGTGTTGATATTAATTATAATTTTGAGGATCTTAAAGTTAAATCTAAGAACCTGACTGTCTTATGGAACCTTGGGAATTATCTTGTTGATTATGCAAAAACACTTGGAGTTAATGCTAAAGATGCACAAGAGCTTAGTGAACTTGGGGTAGAAGAGAAGTATATCCTCTCAAAGCTTAATTCTACTTTGCATTCTGTCAGTGAGCTTTTTGAGAACTATGCTCTTAATGAGATCCCTAGTGCGATTGAGGAATTGTATCTTGAGCTTTCAAGGACATATATCCAGCTTACAAGGGAAAAGTCTGCTATGGGAAGTGAGCAAGAGAAAAAACTTGTGCTTAACACGATCTATAAGGTGCTTATGGGTGTCTTAAAGATGCTTGCGCCTATCGCTCCGTTCATATCAGAGGCAATGTATCAGAACCTTAAGGATGCGTTTGGCCATAAGGAGTTTAGTATCCACTTATTTGATTGGCCAGAGCATGATGAGAAGCTTATCGATAAGAACCTTGAGATCGCTATGGATAATGTAAGCAGTGTTGTACAGTCATCCCTTGCTGGAAGAGAGAAGATGGGTATGGGGGTAAGATGGCCTATACAGGAGATCACTGTTGTAACTAAAGATGATTTTGTGACAAAATCTGTTGAAGAATTGAAAGATATAATCAAGACACAAGTAAATGTTAAGGAGATAAATGTGATGGAGCACATGCCTGGAGTGAAACTGAGCATAAAAGCTAATTTTAAGACCATCGGTCCTGATTTTGGCCAGGCAGTTGCAGTCATAATACCTAAACTTACATCTGAGAGTGCTGAGACAATAGTTGGGCATATTGAAAAAGAGGGAAAGTATACTCTTAAAGTGGATAAGATGAAGTATGAGATCAAGAAAGAACATATCATAATCGAAAGGCAGGTGCCTACCAAATATCAGGAAGCTGAGTTTCGGCAAGGGTTTGTCTATCTCAACAAGACAATGACTGAAGAGCTTGAAGCAGAAGGTTATTCAAGGGAAGTGATGCGAAGGGTGCAGGCTCTTAGGAAGGATGCTGGGCTTGAGAAGGTGGATAGGGTTATTCTTTATATCAAGGCAGATGAAGAGATGGCTGGAATGCTTTCAAAATATGTTGAGCAAATACAAGAGAAAGTGGGTGCTGATAAGATAAAGATAGATCATGTTGATCCTGCTCGGAAGCACGCGCATCATTCTGTCGAGAAGATCAAAGGAAACGAGTTTGGGATCTGGCTTGATAAGGTTTAGTTCTGAGGTTCTACCATCTCTGTTTTGTCTTCTAAGCTTGTATTTACTTTGCAAAATGTTGGGAGTACAATACTACCTTATACAATATCGCCTTCAGTTTATCTCTCTCATAAAATGCTGGTTTAACTGGAAACCCCATACATCTTAAATATACATTCCCTTATTAGGTATCTCATATTTATAATTATGATGTTTAATCTTGATACTCCGTATTTATTACGTTATCTTTTTAAAACTAAGGATATTCTTATCTTTCAGAGAGATGGTCTTTTATGGATAAAATCTCAGATTACGCATTGGGAGAATTCTTCTTTTTTGGGGTATGCATATGCCAGTAACTGTACCGCCTAAAGCTAAAGCTGCGTATATGGAATACCTTCGAGATGAAGAAAGGTTTAGGATTCCAGGAAGGAATCTTGAGGATTTTAATGTGCAGCATCATTTTCTCGATAATATTATGTATGCTAAGCAAAGCTTGGAAGGATTGATATCATCAATCGTAATTCATGAGTCTCCACTGGAGATGCATATGGATGTACATACTGAGTTTATAGTTACTGGCCATGGTAAAGTTAGACTTGTGGAAGGACAGCCGGATGGAGTTAAACTTTTGATTGGCCAAAGCGCCATGTCTTTAGACCCAACAGGGGTTGAACTTGCAAAAAGTCAGTATGACCCAAAGCATGGTGAAAATCTGGTTATTACTAGTCATTTGGTACGGGCAATGCAACATGCTTTGGTGAGGTACTATCCTCAAGAAGAAGCTGCTATTGGAACCAAAGTAGGTGAACTGGAACGAACATTCTTGGATAATGGGTTAACTGTGGATAGAACAAGGTTAATAGACCTTATGGGTTTTGCTTTAGATCATGGAATAATTCCTACATTACTGCTAGGTTCACATTATCATGGACCTAGAGATTGTTTTCCAGAAAATCCGCAAGATTATGAGATAGGAATTCCAGTTGGAGAGTTTCTTAAGAGATCTGTCTTTAGAGATGTTCCAACAGCTGACAGGGATTGGCAATATGCTCTCGCCTTAAGAAATCAAGGTAGGTCTCCATTTATGAAAGTGGTTACAGATGAAGGTGAAGTTTTTACAGAGAATATGTTGCTCTATGCATATAGGGTGGATGAATTATTAACATTGTTTGCTCCTGGTAGCCCCTTGTATAATGCAGTTGATGGTCAAGTGGTAAATTTTGTAGGGCATAGCAGCAATGTTGATGTTATTTCATCTTATTTTCAACATTTTGGACATCCATCTAGTTTGATTTTTGAAAAGAAACCAAAATCAATAACCAGACATGCTAATATTACAATAAAAGTCGATGATGGGTTAATTTATCTTAATGATCCTGGTAGTTTAGAACCAATTAGGGTAGAAGCATATGAGACAATTGGGGCTCTTAGAAGAAACTCAGTAAGTTCGCTCATAAAAGATGGAGAAGGCATATTGCCAACACCTTTACTTAGTTTTGAAAAGGTTGAAGGGCCAAATGGGGCACAATACATTCCTTATTCACAAACCTTAGATGATGCTCTAAGAAGTGAAGATCCAATAATTATATTTGGTCATGGAGGTCAAGGAAAATCAATCTTGGCTTCAGAGATTGCTAGAGGGTTCTTGGAAGGAGAATATGGTCAGGAGTATTCAAATTGCGTACCAGTGCTTTTAAATTGTGGTGATCTAATAGAAATATCTAGAAGGGATGATGATGAATTCGGTAATCGAGATTTACCTGGGCTGGTAACCGAGTCTACTGATAAATTGCATGATTTATTACAACAGGATTATAGGTTTGTTTACATATTAGATGATTTTCAAAAATTGCCTTCTGATAGGGCTAAACCTATTATGGATAGAGTCCAAGAATTAAGAGATAGGGGGGATCTTGTAATTCTCTTGTCAAGGCTTGAAAAGGCGGAAGTTCATCCACCACATAATGATGGGTATAAGACTATGCAAATTGATACTGAAGCGGTTGCGAACAACACTGGTGAGTTTATGGAAGGAAGGATAGATGAGGATCATAGAGATGCTTTTGCGCAATATATCAGTCAATATGATAGTAGTGTTACTGGGTATTTCTTAACAAAACAATTTTTGGTTAATATCTTTCCTAAAGGTGGAGAAACAAAAGAGAGTATATACCGGTATGTTACTAATCCAAGTGTGGCTGAGGCGATTAGAGAAGGAAGACCCCTGACCAGAACTCAATTATATGATGCTCAAACAGATTATATTATTGGAAGGGATGTTGAAAAATCACATCAGAATTGGACTGATCATGAAATCCAGAATGGAAAAGAGGGTATGCCTGGAATTGTGCAAATAAAACGTCAATTAGCAGAGTTTGCATATAGACAGGTTTTTGGTGAACAGGAGCAAAAAAAAAAATAAATTCTCTTGATTCTTCCTTATTGTGTACTCTGGAAGAGGACACCCAGGGGTTTGTGCATGATAGTTATTGGGATTATTTTGTGGGTTTTCATTTTGCGCAAATGTTAGATACTAGTGTTCAATCAGTCTTGGATCTTGTTACTAGACTTGGGGATAATCCTGAAGTAGGTCACAATATATTGCATGATTATCTCCCATATATTGTTGGATCTTCTCGTAAACAAACAGAAATTATGGAAGAGGTTTTAGAGGGCGATTGCCCATTAGATATAGTAGTTGCATCATATTTAGAAAGCAATAGGGACTACTATATTGAAAGTATACTATCTGAAAAGCTGATGTTACATATGATTGACAATAAAGATAACTCATGTGAGATATATCATGGATTTGAGTTATTGGACTTGATGGGTATTGAATCTCCTTATTATTTTCTAGCTTTGGCCCTTTACTATCCACACACTGGTTTTAGTGTAGTAACAACTGTTGGAGATATGGACCCCCAGCTATTTAGGCCATCACCTTCAAGTAGAACGATAACTGAAATTATGCCTCAATTTATTGCGAAGTATGATTGGGATAAGGTTCAGGGTTTGTTATATGCCTTAGCATCTGAGAATGATCCGAGATTGTCACGTTTAGTTATGGAAGCTACCTCATTTTATGATAATCCAAAAGCTAAGGAAATTGTGTACACAGCTTTAGTTGAACCAGGATTGGATGGGGATGTAAAGCTGGCTTTGAAAAAATTGATAATAGATGGAGATGATACAGCGTTGTGTGAGCTTGCTGATGATATTCCTTTTTAAAAATGACAATCGAATCATCATTATTATTTAAACGAGAAGACGGAACTCAAGGTTTTGTTCATGATAGTTATCTTGATTTCTTTTTGGCACAAGCATTAAGTCAGAGAGAGGTTCTGAGTGATGATATAACTAGAAAAATAAGAACTCCATTAACATATTCCTTCTATTCAGCAATGGTCCAAAATTCGGATTTAATCGTTTTATCATTATTAAACTTAATTAAAACTGATAAGTCACCTGAAAACATACTTGACTGTATTAACTCATGCGTATCAAGTGCAAGTGGAATATCATATGGGGCTGTTGAAAAAGCGGTGTCAGCGGAAAATCTTTCAGGTGATTGGTATGGTTTCTATCCATGGAAGGTAATAGTAGGATATAAAGAACTGATCAAGTTTATGGGTTCAAGGGATATTTTAAGATTAAGCAAAGTATTAAGATCGAGGAACCCTTTAAATGGACATATATATGATGAGGTTTGTAATTGGATTAAAAAAAATGGGATTTTAAGAGACGAAACACTTGAGGAATCATTGGTGTGTTATCTCCCTCTTTTGGGATGTGGTGATAGAATAATAAATCTCTTTGATCTATTTGTAAGATTTGGAGGTGATCAGGTAACAGAAGCATTGTCTGGATATGCGCAACAAAAAGATAGTACGTACTGGTGGAGAGCTGTTGAAGTTATGGGTAGAAGGAAGGATGAAAATGCAGTTCCAGGATTGATCGAGACTCTTAAAATCCATAAGGATACCCAAACTAAAGGGAGAATATTAGCTGTTGATGATGACTCACGTGACCGTGATTTTTATCAAGATTTCTTGGAATTAGAGAATTACCA
This sequence comes from Nanobdellota archaeon, assembly GCA_018813725.1. Classification (GTDB taxonomy): domain Archaea; phylum Nanobdellota; class Nanobdellia; order Woesearchaeales; family JAHJBD01; genus JAHJBD01. Next base: position 11,317 of record JAHJBD010000176.1, read on the forward strand.
ATGCATTTGTGTAGATTGTGATGAAAAAGCATTAGACTATTTAAATGAAGAAAGGTTTGATCTTTTGATTTCCGATGTTAATCATCTTGAATTAGGGGGGTTTTCACTTTTTCGAGAGGTTAGGAGAATGTATGATTGTCCTATTCTTTGTATTAGTGCAAGTGGGTATAGCAGAGAGCCAAGAGAGCAGCAAGTGATGCAGTTAACAGATGCCTATATGTCAAAACCAATTAATCTAAGGGAGTTTGCAAATGTGGTGGGATCACTTATTAGGTTGCCTTTACTTTTCCCAAATTCAGCTTCTTATATATACCATGCGTTGGAAGGCATTGGTCCAAAAGCAATACCATTATTAAACCCATTCTTACAAGATCAAGACCCATACATTAGAGAAAATGTCACGCAATTTATTCATAATCTCGAAAATGCCGCACACAATTGATTCATCAATTCTCTATACAAGAGAAGACGGAACTCAAGGTTTTGTTCATGATAGTTATCTTGATTTCTTTTTGGGCACATATTTTTCAGCTCAGGTCAACTCTAGACAAACAACATTGAAGGATGTTGTTGATATAATATTTAGTGATAAACAAGGGTGGGGGATAATGGCAATGACTATACCAAAATTGGACGGGAAAAGTACTGAAGAGGTACAGGCATTGCTTGAAGAGATGCTTCAATCTGATTGCCCTGAATCTAAGAGGAATGCTGCAAATCTTGCGGGACAGGTCCAGGTGTATGTTCCAGGTTTGGCAGATGCTTTGGATTACAGGATAATGGATGTTAATGCTAACAAGCAGGTTTTAAGTGCTGCTGTATGGGCTATAGGTGAGTGCGGTTATGATGGATTGACTGATCGGTTGAAAACCCTCTGCAAGACAGATAAGGTAACGGGTGTTTCATATCCTTACAGAGGTGTTCGGCTTGAAGCTGTAAGAGCTCTTGTTAGGCTAGGTAAGTATCGAGATCTTATCGAAGAATGCAATATCTGGATGGATAGCTCTGAAGAGGTTAGGGAGGAAGCTGCAAAATCACTTGGCAGAATGGGATATGAAAAGAAGCATCAAGCACCTTTGATGGGTTTGATAAGCGATTATCCATCAGAACTTGCCAGCAGATCGCCTGGAGATTATTATACTGTAAGATATGAGGCGATATCTGCCTTTTGTAATATGCTCCGAATCGGCAATGTTGATACTGAATTTATCAATGAGGTTAGAGCAAGACTTTTTGATATGGGAACTAGGGAATTTGAACATACTGTTGTGAAGGATAAGGCAAGAGAGGCTTTAGGACAGATTGAAGAGTATCTTGTGAGAAAGAATGGATAAAGAAACATTACAAACTGAATCATCCCTTCTCTTCACAAGAGAAGACGGAACAAAAGGATTTGTTCATGATAGTTATCAAGAATATTTTGCTGCGTCTGCTTTATTAATACGTATCAATAATGGACAGATTAAACCGAAAGAGGTGCAAGCTAGATTGACAAGGCTCATGCCTGGAGTAGGATTAGTTCCTGAAAATGGCTTGGAATCCATTCTTGATTTTTATATTAGCGGACTTGAAACGCCTGAATTAAAGAAATTTGCTTATGAAATTGATGCGGTTTCCACTCTTGGGCCTACAAAGGACTATGATAGGTTTTTATCTCAGCTTAACCATAAAGATATGTTGGTGTGGACTTCACTTATGATCCAGCATGGGTTTAGCGTTACGCCTGCATTAAGAGGATATATTGATTATTTGTGCATGGAGGGAGCAGAGTCAAGAGTCAAGGTATTGCCTCAACCGACTATGCATTTGTTTTCTGAACAGCCTTTACAGGAGATGATAATGAGATATCGAGCTTGGGTTGAATATCTTTCTCAAGAGAAGGGTATTGATGAAATTAAAGAAAGGGTGAGACAAGGAGATCCAGGGGCAATATTTTCATTAGCAATATTAGGGGTATTTGACGACTCAATACCTGAGCATTTGTATCCTGAGAATCAAGACTTTTGTACTGTATATGCGGCTTTAGATGCATTAGAACGATTTGAACATTATGATCCCAGAATCATTGATATGATCAGCTATCTGGAAACTCAGAAACCTACACCAAAGCCCTTTTACGATATGGGCAAATGGGATTATCTTTGTATTGTGGATGCTACACTTAAAGCCATTAAAGTGGCAATGAATTTTGGGTATGTTTTTGAAGTTGTAAATGCTGTAAGAATTATGGATGAAATATATCTTACACAACTTTTTGATGGAAAAGACTGGAAAACAGAATTGGAGAAAATGTAAAATTATATGTCCACTTGAGCCAATGATTGAATCGTCACTATTATACACAAGAGAAAACGGAAATCAAGGATTTGTGCATGATAGTTATGGGGATTTCTTTATCGCAAAATACTTAGCTGCAGAGATTAATCAGAATCGCATGGATGTGCATGATACCTGCTTAGTCACTGCCCCTGTTATACCTACCCTAGTTGATATAATCGATGAATATGGCATAGATAGAGTAGAACTTCTTGAGAACTGGAGAAAGGTGTGGGATATTACAGCTTACTTCCTTGCGCCAGACAAAGCAAGGGGATTGGTAGATGTTGTATGGGGCCAATTCGAAAGAGGGTCACGTTTAACTACATGTACTGATGAGCAATATCGTTCTTATTTTGTCTATACTAAATTTTGCTTGGAATTAATAGAAGGAAGTCAGAAATTTGACAATATCCCAGATTCGCATGGGTCTTATTATCTTATTATCTGGAACAGTAGTTTTCATGATTTAAGCTTACCAAGCTATGGTCTCCCCTTTTGACATGCGGATTCGGACTATCCTTATCTTACCGTTGAAAAATTTGCTGTTAAGGCTCTATCCCTTAGAAATGCAGAAATTGTTGCAAGATCAATTGTAGACAGATTAGGGGGAACTTCCCTTAAGTCAACGGTTATTGAATATAAGTTCCCAAAAGAAAAGCAAGAACTGGAAATCAAAAGAATATAAACATTGAGCGTGGGATTAAGACCAAAAATGCCAAACCAAGAACAGGGACCAATGATTGAATCATCATTGTTATACACAAGAGAAAACGGAAATCAAGGATTTGTGCATGATAGTTATGGGGATTTCTTTTTGGCTAGAGCCTTGGCTGATAAAGTGGATAGTGGTGAATTAATACCTGATGAAGTACATCATATGCTGAAGAATAAGCTAAAAGTAGTAGGTGTTATTAATGCACCCTTATCTGGAACTGTATTAAGTACGCCTGAAACAGCAAATGCAAATTTAGATCTTGAATCCCATAAGGGGCCTTTAGATTTCAAAAATGTGATTGGATCATCTGTTGGCATTTCTATCATAAAGGACCCTATTGTAAATGTTTTGCCTTATTTGATCGGATTATCAAGTCAAGAAGCTGTTTTTATTGATAATCTCTTGCAGGATAACCCTCCAACTGGATTGTTGGCTGATTGCTATACTGAAAGCAGTCATGAGTCTTCACTCATAGATAAGGTTATGGGATATCTTATAACCCATATGAAAGAAGTGGCAGAAGATTATGGTAAGCTACAAGAAGATACTGATGCATTTAAACGAATAAAACCTGATGTTAAATATGTCTGTGACCTCTTTGAATCAGGCCAGAGAAGGTTAAGGGAAGTTGGGGCTGAGATATTGGCAACCTATGATTGGGTAGTAGCTGAACCATTGCTAGGTAGGTATATAAAACATGAAAACTGGCATGTAAGATGGAATGGTGCTGTTTGTTTGGGTCATTATGATACTTATGAATCAAGACAGTATCTTTATGGGATTTTAGTTAATGATCCTATAGAACATTTGACATGTAAGGTTGCTATGATCCTTTCTGAAAGCCAGAATAGCCCAAATGCCCAGAATTATAGTATGGAATACTATTACCAAAGGCTAGCTAAAAATGATTTTGATAGGAAATTAAGTGGGAAAGCTAGGATGGAGATAGATAGTTAGTTAGCCTAGATATGCTGGGAGATATATTGTAAATTTTGTGCCTTTGCCAAGCTCGGATTCCACATCTATTTTTCCATTGTGGTCTTTAACAGCTTGATAGACTATTGTTAAACCCAAACCTGTTCCATACTCATCTTTTGCTGAGAAGAATGGTTCAAATATTCTTGGTAAGATCTCTTGATCGATACCTTTTCCTTCATCTTCAATTTCTATCCTAACAAATTTGCAGCTGTCAAGATTATCTAATTTTCCATCGTGATTATAAACTCTAACTGTTACTGTGCCGCCAGGTACCATCGATTGAACAGCATTGATCACCATGTTTTCGTAAGCGTTTCTTATATGCTCTTTTTCAACTTTAACTTGATACAAATCTTCTGCATATTCTTTTGCTAGATAACAACCATGTAATTTAACCCTTTCGTAAATCATTTCATCTTCATCAAACAAATCTGTAATTGAGCATATTTCCAGATATCTCTTGGGTCTTCCTCTTAAGGCTAGCATTAGACAGTCTCTCATTTCTTTTAGGCCTTTGGTGGCATTTAGAATCCCTTTTGCAGTATTATATCTATAACTACCATTGGGTTCCTGGTCCATAAGTAATTCAGCTGATCCTTCTATTGCTGATAAGAGATAGCCAAAATCATGTATCACCACAGAGGCAACACTCCTGATTTCCCTTCCTATGTTTGCATCATGTTGCATTTCCATAATTGTTTGGCTAAGGGAAGAAATCGTTTCTAAAAGGTCATCAATACTAGGTTGGCCTGACATTTTAAGTCATAAAAATAATTCTCGATTTATAAAGCTTAATACTCCAAACCCATCCTTGTTCCAGAAATCTCTCTGATTATCTCAAGGATGTGCTCCATGTCTCGCAATATCAATAATTCTTTCCCAGGAATCTTGTTGTGTATCTTATCTGTTATCTTTAATATCTTATCCCTTATTTCGTTCAACTTAGCGAATTTCTGCAGGTTAAACTGGTAATATAGTTCATAGAAGGTGTTGAAATTGGTTCTTATAAGTTCAATTACAGAGATTGTGTCTTTCTTGAATATTTTGTTATAGCTGATTATCTCTCTTGCAGCATACTTATTGATGTCAGCTATAAGGTCAAGTGCATTGATTATCGTGTAGATAAATCTAGACTTCTTATAGTCTGGATAACCTTTCTGGTTCATAAGTCTTAGGCAATAACTGATGAATTTAGTAATCGTGTCATGCTTATCTTCTACTTCTTCTAGAAAACACTTTTCTTTGGTTCTTGTACCTTTAATAATATTGTCTAGAGATTCGTTTGTCAGCAGGAATACTTTTCTTAATATCACATCAAAATCCTTGAAACTGTCCCCGGAAATATCCTTTATCACGCAAGAATCCTTCTTCTGGTCAATAACCTCAACACCTATAAGCCTGTTTACTTCTTTCTGTATCACGGAAATGATATTCTTTTTTTTATCAATCCTTATATGATGCGTATACTGTTCATCAAACCTTACTTTAATCTCGTCAAAACCCCTTCGATAAACTGCACGGATATAGTACATAATTGATGTTCTATCTAGGCCAGTTAGGTTTATCGATATGCTATCAAGATTGATTGCCTTTTCAGTTGAAATATTCAAAGATGTGCCTAGTTCTTCAAGGTTTACTTCATCACCAGGCTTAATGTTTAGATTTTCAGCCCACTTGGAAGGTAGGGTGATAGTTAATGTATTGTGCCCTTGTTTTATCACTTTTCTTTTCATACTGGTAATAAATACGCTGCAATATATAAATCTTATGTAGAATATAGTAATTTTGTAAAATATATCTCACTATTGAAAAATATATTCACTATTGCTCATTATTATATAGTTTCCCGATATTATTACATATATGGGGATGCAAATTATGGGGGAAAGAATGACAATCGATAAGCTTAGGGTTTTGCAACCAGGTCAGCCTGTTACATTCCGGTTTAGGCGACAAGCTGAGCGGCATATAGATAATCTGGATGATGGTGAGACGTCATATGTGCAAGAGGATAGCCAGCATGTGCGTACTTATAGGCTAACTGACATTTATATGGCACCTAATGATAAAGGCGGTAAGTTAGGTTACTTTGTGGTCAATAATGACGGTGAAGATCAACTGGTTTGTGCTCATTATTGCTACAATGAACATCTTCATATACGAGTTTCGGCCTTAACAATTACTGAGAGGTTAACTGAAGTGTGTGATAGTTCTAATGTTGTTCCTATAAGCGGGCTTAATTGTCATCTAATCTTTGACGGTAGCAAACAGCTCGTTTTGGACCCTGAATGCATATACAGTTGGGAGGGACTGGAGGGTAATTCTTTCTACAAGAGATTCTCTGTAATCGGAGAAAAAGCTTGTCAATATGATCCTCAAACTCATACAATAAAAGGAAATATTGGGAACTTATTAGAAGGATATGTCCCATTATCAAAATGATTTCAGAAAAAGACGCC
>JAHJBD010000177.1 GCA_018813725.1 Nanobdellota archaeon
ATCCATAAATATAAAAAAATTATTTGGCTTTGCCCTTAGCAATAGCCTTGTTAAGGTCTGCGATAATCTCTTCGACATCAATGCCATGGGCTGTGCATCCCTGTTCTAGGTTCTCAAAATGTGCGATAGCACAGCCGATGCAGTGAAGGCCGTGTTTTGAGAATACTTCTATCGTCTCAGGATGCTCCTCAACAATCTGTCCTATACCCATGTCCTTGGTTATCTTAGCCATGTTCAAATCTCTTCGATCTTTATGCAGTTTACAGGGCAGTTGTCTGCAGCTTCTTGGTTGCAGCCTATCTCTTTAACTTCCTTTTCCTTTGCAGCAGCCTTACCTTCATCATTCAGTTCAAAATTATCACATGATGTGCATGCTCCGCAGCCTATGCAGGCTTCCTTATCCACTTCTATCTTAAAACTCATTTTTATCCCACCTCAAATGGTCAATATGATTGATGATTTCATGATTATTTATTAAGTTTTTTGTTTTGACAACCTTCTTCTTATTGAGTTAAGACGGCATAGATAATCTGATATTGCAAACTCAGCTTTTGGTGAGTAACCGACCAAAGGCGCTTTCTTGTGCATTACACACACTTTTTCATATTCTTTTATCAAGGAGATAGCATCGTAAGATGCAATCTCTTCTAAAGTATAGCCATGTTCAAACAATGTTGCAGGTATTGCAGCACCAATCTTGTAAGGGCTTTGTATAAGGCTTAATACTGCTTTGTACATGACATTAAGCTTATCTTGATCATGCTTTTGGAGGTATATATCGATATCTTCGTAGATTGATAATATCACCTGAAAAGTCTTGACCAATTCTTTGGTCCCTTCTTTTGCCCATGCCATGATCCTTTGGTAATCATAATCATCCTTGCTGTAGAAATACATGAAATTTGCTATACCTTCTATTGCAAAACCATTTTCCAGATTGAGAAAGAACATCCTGATGGTAAGATGGACCTCTCTAATGTATCTTAGTAACTGCTTTTCATTTTTAATACTGGCATTATGCAGGAGTATCTGCTCAAAATCTCTGCTTAAGGCTGTAGTATTCCTAAAAAACCTCTTTAACCTTCTACGGTTTTTTGTTCTGATCCTAAGAGACTCGTTTTTTCTTAGATGCCAAAGATGTGTCATCTCATGGATGATCGCATGGCTAAGTATTATAGGCATCTTTTGGATTATCATATCATCAGCTATCATGAACCCTAAAGGGTGGCTAGCAACCAATGTTCTCTCTAGCTGAGGCAGATGCAGATGGATGATGTCTTTACTCTCATTAACATTATCCTGTTCTACATGTCCAGCAAAGGGGCCTAATTTTTGATATTCATTTAATTTCTTGACCTTCTCTTCAAGACCTTCAATATTTAGGATAAGATCTTTTCCATGAAATATCAGGTCTACATCCCCCAGCAGATGATGGATCTTTTGGTTTTTAAAAGTCTGGACTATTACCTCCTTAAGCTTGACCTTCTCAAAATAGGGGGTAATATATGATCTTTTACCCCTGTACCATACAGTAACATGGAAATTGTCAATCATAATATCATATATCTTTGTGTAGAAAAATCTTTGGAGGATGGTAAGGTGTGTCATATATCAATATTGAGACAAATAGTATAAATATCTTGCTGAAAATCGAATAATATAAATATATGTTTGTCAGGTGGGGTGTTTATGGCAAAAAAAACCATGTATATTGTTGAAACACAGAACGGTTCTTTTTATCAGGTTGTTCATATTAAAGGTTTTATCTCTAGCAGCTGGAAAGTGCTTAGGGATGGAGAAGAGCGCGAATTGCTATTTCTTGATGGGGGGAAGAATATACCTGCCAAAAGCATTAGGTCTATTAATGATCTTATAGGAAATCGCATATATTATGCCAGCAGAGGCGGGTTACCAAGCAATACATCTACAGTTACCAGTTTTGATGAAGGAGAACTTGAAGTTAATAGTTTTAGGGTCATGATGGATGGCGAGGTCTATAACCTTAACTTTTATCCGCGTAAAGGCATTTTTGAAATAATATTTAGGAAGCGGCGCGATGGGAGCATTAAGAAAGGTTATATACTTGCTGTTGTATTGGATGATAAACTTGTGCCCTGGTGGAAAGCTCCGATAAATAAATTAAATGGCAGCAGTATCTATTATGGTTATGATCATAGGGATCTAGATTTTTTAAGGCATTATTGCAAGAAAAACAAAGATATGGGTGAAAAAGAGCTAAGGAAAATAATCCCCGATGTTTATTATTCAAAAAATGTAGGTATAGAAAACTTGTAAAATGATAATAACAATCTCAGGAAAAGCAGGATCTGGGAAAAGCACTGTTGCAAAGCTAGTTGCAAAAAAGCTTAACATGAAGCATTATTCTACTGGAGACTTGATGAGGGAGATGGCAAAGGAGAGGGGCATGTCTCTTCTTGAACTTAGCAAGCTTGCTGAGAGTGACAAAAGCATTGACCAGGAATTGGATGACAGGCAGGTTAAGCTTGGAAAAGAGGAAGATAATTTTGTGATGGATTCTAGGCTTGGGTTTCATTTTATCCCAAAATCTATCAAGATATTCCTTGAGACTTCTATTGATGTGCGAGCTGCAAGGATATTAAAGGATAAGAGGGGTTATAAGGATATCAAATTAGTAAATAAGGATATCCTTAAAAGAGAACAGTCAGAAAGGCAGAGGTATCTTGATTATTACAAGATTGATGATTACTCTGATAGCATCTATTACAATCTAGTTATCAATACAGATGATCTTGATATTGATGGTGTTGTCAATGATATTGTCACATTTGTTAAAGCTGGAAAACTGCTTTATAAATGATTCTTTTTGCTTAGCTTTTTATAGCCGCAATCAACTTGACTAGTATATGGGAGAAGATAATCCGTATCAGGTGCCTGAAGCGTCATTGTACGGCACTCTTGAGGTTGTCGAGCCGACTTTTCTAAATATGGCAACTAATCTTTATTATGATCATATCGATGACTTTGTGTATAATCATATAAATGGTGTTTCAGAATGTCTAAGCTATTTTATGGGGACTGTTGCAGCAGCTGCTTCAATATTTTGTTACACAGAAGGTCAACCTGAATTCTCTGCTTGTTTTGGTGGTCTGGCTCTAAGTTCATTTGCGGTGGGCTACTGGATAAGAAGGGATAACCCTAATCCTTAGACAAAAACTTTATAAATGATCAATTATTTCCAAACATTTATATTTCTACCAGAGCTTTTATGAGGTAGAGGGGAGTAGAATGATAAAAACAAAGGATTTCATCGAGATTGAATACACTGGAACACTTAAGGATGATAATATTGTCTTTGACACTACTGATGCTAAAGTTGCAGAAGAGAACGGCATATTTGATGAAAAGACTGCTTATGGTCCTGTAATAGTCTGCATCGGAGAAGGCCAGCTGATACCTGGGCTTGACAAGAAGATCGAAGGGAAAGAGGCAGGTAAAGAGTATGATATCAACCTGACAGCTGAAGAGAGTTTTGGCAAAAAGGATGCAAAGCTGATACAATTGATACCTACATCACGGTTTAAGAAAGACAAGGTTCAGCCGATGCCTGGAATGCAGGTAAACATTGATGGGATTACAGCTACGATAAAATCTGTGTCTGGCGGAAGGACACTTGTTGACTTTAATCATCCGTTATCTGGCAAGGACTTGGCTTACAAGATAAATATCAAAAGGATTGTTGAACATCCAAAAGAGAAGATCCAAGCTTACTTGAAACTGCAGATAGGTCTAAAAGATATCAAAGTTGAGATGAAAGATAATGTTGCAGAGATCGAACTTCCTATACCAAAAGAGGCTCAAGAAGAACTGGCCAAAAAACTTAAGGAAATCACCGGAGTTGATGCAAGATTTGCTACTCCAAAAGAAGAAAAGAAATAGGCAAATTTATATATGAGTAATACATGCTTGACTTTATAAGAAGTCGAGGTGGGGAAAGTGGAGAATAATCAATACGGATTTAATCAAGCAAACAATCAGCAAAATAATAGCATTAGGATAGATGCTGATAAGCCAAAGATGGATATCCCTAAGCCTTATCAGCCAAAAGGGACAGATGATGAAGAGCTTGAGCAGCTGCTTTCACTTCACAAGGCTACAATACGGGTTGTAGGATGCGGTGGCGGCGGAAATAACACTATCAATAGGATAACTGAGGTTGGCATCATCGGTGCCAACACATTGGGCATAAATACAGATGCTCAGGATTTGCTTTATACCAGGGCAGACAAGAAGATCCTTGTAGGAAAGGATGCGACAAAGGGTCTAGGTGCTGGCTCTAACCCAAAGATTGGAGAAGAGGCAGCTAGAGAGAATGAGGCTGATATCAAGAAAGCACTTGAAGGTGCTGACATGGTATTTATCACTTGCGGTCTTGGCGGCGGTACAGGTACAGGAACTGCGCCTGTTGTAGCTGAGGTTGCAAAGAAGCTAGGTGCCTTGGTTGTCGCTATCGTAACGATACCTTTTGCTATGGAAGGGCAGAAAAGGTATCAGAACGCAATAGGCGGCCTTGAGAAGCTTGAACAGATTGTCGATACATTGATAGTAATTCCAAATGATAAGCTATTGGAGTTGGCGCCTGACTTGCCGCTACAGACGGCTTTTAAGGTAGCAGATGAGATCTTGACCAATGCTGTTAAAGGCATTGCAGAGCTTGTGACTAAAGCTGGCCTTGTGAACCTGGACTTTGCAGACATTAGGGCTGTCATGAAGAATGGAGGCGTATCATTGATCGGCGTTGGAGAAAGCGACAGCGAAAACAGGGCAATAGAAGCTGTTGAAAAGTCAATATCAAATCCTTTGCTTGACGTGGATATCACAGGAGCTAATGGCGCACTTATCAATGTTGCAGGCGGCCCTGACATGACTTTAGAGGAAGCAAGAAAGGTTGTCGAAAGGGTGTCTGAAAGATTGTCTGATGATGCAAGGATAATCTGGGGAGCTCAGATATATGAGGATCTTGCAAGCACTATAAGGGTGATGCTTATCGTGACTGGTGTACAATCTTCACAGATATTTGGCACAGCAAGGACAACAGTAGACAGAAAAAAGAAAGAGATTGAACAAGAATTGGGGATAGATTTTTTAGACTAAAATGAAGATGAAAGATATTTGGATAAAATTAAAATCGTTTTTCCTGGAATGCAAAAGAGTCTTGACAGTGACTAAGAAGCCAGATAAGATGGAGTTTACAACAATTGTCAAGGCAGCAGGATTAGGCATGATAATCATAGGCGCTCTTGGTTTTTTGATACATATACTAAGAGTTATGCTTTTCCCATGAGGTGAATAGATTGACAGAAGAGCCAAAGATATTTGGATTAAGAGTTACTGCAAACAGAGAAGACCAAGTTATGGATTTTGTAGGTTCAAACGCAAAAAGGAAGGGTCTTGAAGTATTCTCAGTTATAAAACCTCATGGAATGAGGGGTTATATCTTCCTTGAAGCTGCTTCAAAGACAGATGCTGAACAGGCTGCATTTAATGTGCCTTATGCACGGGGAATCTTGCCAAATACTATTGAGTACGGAGAGATTGAGCATATGCTTGAGCAGGTCAAGAAAGAGATGAATATCCAGAAGAGTGACATCGTGGAAATTATCTCAGGACCATTCAAGAGGGAGAATGCTAAAGTTACAAGGATAGACAGGCAGAAGGAAGAGGTTGTTGTTGAGCTCCTCGAAGCTGCTGTACCTATCCCTATAACTGTAAAGATGGATGCTGTCAAAGTTATCAGAAGGGAGACAGGAGGGATAGGAGAGGAGGAATAGGCTTGTAAAGGTTTTTTTCATAACCTTTATAAATCACCTAAGTTTCTCAGATTAAACCGGTCGCTTGCTAAGTAGATGAGGCAATTCTTCACGCCTGGTGAACTGCAGGTATCTAACACAATTTAAGTGAGAGAAAGATGGCAAAAGAAAATATTGAAGTTTTGGTTGAAGGTGGCAAAGCTACAGCTGCACCGCCATTAGGCCCTGCATTAGGTCCGATGGGAGTTAATATTGGTCAGGTTGTAGGAGCTATCAATGAAAAGACCAAAGTTTTTGCCGGCATGAAGGTGCCAGTCACTGTGACTGTGGATTCTACAACCAAGACATTTGAGATCTCAATCGGAACACCGCCTGCTTCACAGCTTTTGAAGAAAGAGGCTGGAATAGCTAAGGGTTCTGGAAATCCCAAAGCGGATAAGGTTGCTGATGTTCTTATCGAACAGGTTATCAAGGTCGCTAAGATGAAGGAAACTGCTCTCTTGGGCAAGACATTGAAAGACAAAGTAAAAGAGATAATGGGTACATGCCAATCCATGGGTATCCTTGTTGAAGGAAAACCTGCTCACGATGCTATTATTGAAGTTAATGCCGGAAAGTTTGACGTTGAGATAAAATCAGAGAAGACTGAGCTTACAAAAGAAGAGAAGGCAAAACTTGAGGAAGAGAAAAAGCACCTAGCAGAAGAGATACAGAAGAAGAAGGCTGAACTTGATGCTAAGGCCAAGGAAATAATGACTGCGATGGCCGGAAAAGAGAAATCTGCAATAAAAGCCAAATTGAGAGAAGCAGGAATCCCTGATGTAATGATAAGAGAATTGTTACCTTCAGAAGCAGAGGCCAAGCCTGGTGCTGAAGGCGCAGCAAAGCCTGCAGCAGGCGCAGCAGCAGAAAAGAAACCAGCAGCTAAATAAGCTGATCACTTCTTTTTATTTCAATATTTAATTCTTTTAATATTTCAATTAGCCTTGATTTATCCTTGCCTAAACCTTTCCAGTCTAAGACTGCAAAACTTGGCTTAGGCAGAGTCTTGTTGATGGCTTGTTCTATCATATCTTTTGTCAAAGACGGAAGAATGTATTTAGGGCAGATATGGCCTATGG
>JAHJBD010000019.1 GCA_018813725.1 Nanobdellota archaeon
CTCCTCCGGAGATGTCAGCTTATTATGATAAGCATCCAGGCTGTAGCCGATGCTAACCCGAGCGAATAGCGAGACTTTCTACTAAGCCTATTTTTCCCATAAATTTATATATGCACAACACCTAGGATATCCTATGAAAAAATTCTACCTTATCATCATAGCAGCAATCTTTCTTGTTACATTGTATCATTATCCAAGCCTGCCTGATAAGATTGCAACTCATTGGAATGCTTCTGGAAATGTTGATGGCTATTCTTCAAAAGCTTTTGGCGCATTTCTTTTGCCTGTAATGGTAATTGTGATAACTTTTCTCTTTGTTCTCTTCCCAAGGATTGACCCATTAAGATCAAACATCCAGAAATTCAAGAAGTATTATGAAGGTTTTATCCTGATATTTCTGCTGTTCATGCTAATGGTCCAGCTCCAGATCATTTTATGGAATACTGGTGTCAAACTTTCTCCTAACAGTATCTTGCCCATAGGTATCGCAATCCTGCTTTTCTATACAGGCATAATGCTTGACAAATCAAAAAGAAACTGGTTTATCGGTATAAGGACACCTTGGACATTGAGCAGTGATAAGGTATGGGACAAGACTCATAAGCTCGGAGGAAAGCTGTTTAAGATATCAGCTATTTTGGCAGCCTTGGGCATGGTCTTTACATATCTCCTTATCTGGCTTATTATAGTGCCAATACTCTCATCAGCATTATTCCTTTTTGTTTATTCCTATTTTGTGTATAAGGCTACAAAAAAATACTCCAAATAATCCCCTGAAATAATCACTAGCAGGTAGTATTAACCGATAGCTTTATATACTAGACCAATTCACTTCTTATGATAAGCGCATTGATGAGAAAGCACTTGTTAACAACATTTCGCTTTTTCTAATTAAGTGCTGTGAGGTAAAATAATGGTATTTAAAGCATTAAGTAAAGAATTACAAAAAGCCATACAAGGTATGGGTATAACTGAACCTACAGAGATTCAGACAAAATCAATCCCTGCAATCATGGCTAAAAGAGACGTGATAGGTGAATCAGCAACTGGTTCTGGCAAGACATTGGCATTTGGTTCTACTATTGTGGATCATGTTATTCCAAATCAAGGTCTACAGGCATTAGTTCTGACCCCTACAAGAGAACTTGCAGAGCAGGTTAAAGGTTCACTAAAAGAGCTTTCTTTTCATAAACATCTAAAAGTAATCAGCGTATACGGTGGCGTATCGATAGGCCCTCAGATAGATGATCTTGCACGAGCTGATGTGGTAGTAGCTACCCCAGGAAGGTTTTTAGACCATCTTGAGAGGCGAACTGTAAACACTTCTAAGATCAAGATACTTGTTTTAGACGAAGCAGACAGGATGCTTGACATGGGATTTATCGATGATGTTGAAAGAATTATTCAAACCTGTCCTCGTCAAAGGCAGACACTATTTTTCTCAGCTACAATGGCACCAAGGATACGAGATCTATCAAAGAAATATATGGATGATCCTGTGCATGTTTATGCACAAAAGATGGTTGATCCTGCAAAACTTAAGCAGGTATTCTATAATGTTGAAAGAAATCAGAAATTATCACTGTTAGTGCATCTATTAAAGAATGAGAAAGGCGGGCTTGTGATGGTATTTTGTAATACTAGGCATACTACTGACTTTGTTGTCAAGAACCTATCTATAAATGGTATCAAGGCGATCGCCATACACGGCGGACTTACACAAAATAAGAGGACAAAGACCATTGAGCAGTTCAACAGTTCTACTGTTGGAGTATTAGCTTGCACAGATGTTGCTGCAAGGGGCCTTCACATAGATAATGTGTCACACATATATAATTACGAGATACCAAAAGATCCTAAAGATTATGTACATAGGATAGGACGTACTGCACGAGCTGGTGAAGAAGGCAAGGTTATCAATCTTTTAAGCGATAATGACCATGAGAATTTTGGCAGGATCCAGAGAGATTATAGGGAATTTAATATTGAGAATATTCAAAGGCCCTATGTTGAACGTGTTAAGACCGTGCGAGTAGAAGATGCAGCACCAAGAGGCAGATTTAACTCCCGTAAACCAAATCATTTAAAAAGAAGGAGCCGTTACTGAGCAGCATTATGCTGTTTCTAGGAAACGCGAGGCAGATAATCATTCAAAGTCATATATCGCAATTTGTTTGCATCAAAGCAGGCAATAAAGCGATATCTGTCATTAAAACCAAAGGAGGAATCAAAAATGAAAGGCAAAGTAAAATTCTATAACGAGATGAAAGGCTTTGGCTTCATTGCCGCAGACGATGGCAAAGAGTATTTTGTTCATCAGACTGGATTAAAGGAAGGCACAACCATACATGATAATGATGATGTGTCCTTTGATGTAGTTGAAGGCGATAGAGGACCTAAAGCAATTAACGTAGAAAAAGCATCAGCAGAATAAGATTAACAGTATCTGATTTTGTACTATTTCTTTTTTTTATTATTTTTTATTTGATATTTAGGTTCACAATCAAATATAGGTAAGTTTTTAATAGGGATTGATTAATCATAGTGATATGAAGACACCAAACCTATGCATTAACACAAAGCTAGGGTTGCAATCCGAACCAAGGGTGATAAGATGAAAAATGCATGGAAATTGCTAATATCTATTGCAATAACATTTTGTGCTTCTGCAATTGGGGGATTATTTACTGCAAGCTCTGTTGCAGGCTGGTATGCCTCACTTGATAAACCTGTATTCAATCCACCAAATTGGCTTTTTGGTCCGGTCTGGACAGTGTTATACCTTTTGATAGGTATATCATTCTATCTGATCTGGAGATCAAACACCAAGTCTCTAAAGAAGTCTTCAACAATCTTTGGGATCCAGCTAAGTCTAAATGTGCTATGGTCAATAATATTCTTTGGATTAAAGATGCCTTGGTTCGCATTTGGAGGGATAATCCTATTGATAGTTGCAATATCAATAAATATTTTAGATTTCTATAAAACAGACAAGAAAGCAGCATATCTGCTAATCCCATACCTATTATGGGTTATTTTTGCTTCAGTGTTGAACCTTGCTATAGCAATACTAAATTAAAGGATAATATTAAGAAAAAAGAAAAAATTAACTGCCTATTTCTTAAACAGTTTTACCAGTGCAATTATTGCAGCAACTGCAACCAAACCATAAACAATCTTGGCCACAATGTCTACTCCGAATGAGATTATTGTAACTAGGTTTACTCCAAAAATAAATAATCCCCAGTTCAGACCGCCAATAATCAAAAGTATCTTGGCGACCAAATCGATTGTATCTGTATTTGCCATATTATCACCTCAGACATACCTTTAATAGCCCAGTATTTAAATTTTATGCCTTAATCGGTTGTTAACCTTGCAAAAGATATTTAAACACCAAATCTTAGGGTTCATTTATGAAATTTGGAATTATTGGACTGGGTAAGATGGGCCATAATCTTGCGCTAAACGCGAGAGACCATCATCATCATGTAATCGCCTATAACCGCTCTCAAGAAAAGATTGATCAGATCAGTAAACAGGGCGTTGATACTGCTTATTCACTGCAAGAACTCTGTGAAAGATTAGGCAAACAAAAGGTAATAATGCTTATGCTCACAGCAGGAAAACCGATTGATTTGACAATACAATCCCTAGTGCCTTACCTTAAAACAGGCGATATAATCATTGACGCAGGAAACTCTTTCTATGAAGACAGCATAAGAAGATCAAAGATGCTTGCCAGAAAAGGCATCCTTTTCCTGGATTCAGGAACCTCTGGAGGTGTTGATGGAGCCAGGAACGGCGCAAACTTCATGATAGGTGGAAGCCTGAAAGCTTTCAAAAAGACAGAGCAGCTATTCAAAGACCTTTCAGTAAAAGGTGGTTATGCATATTTTGGAAAAGCAGGTTCAGGCCATTTTGTCAAGATGGTCCATAATGGCATCGAGTATGGTATGATGCAGGCAATTGGCGAAGGCATGGATGTTATTGATAGTTCTAACTTCAATATCAACAAGGAAAAGTTATGCAGTGTTTGGGCAAATGGTTCTGTTATCAGATCATGGCTGATAGAGCTGTTAAAAGAAGCATACAGTAAAAGCCAAACACTCAAAGGTTACACTGGTTCTGTCGGGATGTCGGGTGAAGGCGAATGGACAGTAAAGACTGCTAAAAGATTAAAAGTGAACATTCCGATAATCAAAGGGTCTGTCAATGCTAGGAAACTATCAATAAGACAGCCCAGCTACCAGGGTAAGGTGGTGCAGGCCTTGCGCTACGGCTTTGGCAGGCATAAGCAGGTGAAAAGATGAATATAATCAATCTGGACAGATGCGTCATAAATGCACTAGAGCTTTTTAGAAAGACCAAGGTTCCAACACTAAAACTTTCTGCAAAAAGACCATTAGTTGTAGGCAGCGGGAATGCAGCTGTCACAGGTAAGATAATCTTTGAAAAGTCAGACGCAGTATTTGCAGACGAAGGTACATATCTGACAAAGCTTGACGCAATCCCAGAGATCGACTCAGCATTTCTTTTTTCAGCTTCGGGTGGAAAGCATGCACCGATAATCGCAAAAGAATTGAAAAAAAGAAAAAAGAAGATAATACTGATTACAAATAATCAGGACGCAATGGCTAAAAAATTTGCAGACAAAACTCTTGTATTCCCAAAAAATCCAGAGCCATATACCTATAATACCTCAACTTATATGGGAATGATCCTGGGCCATACAAAAGAAAATCCAAAAATTATCCTAGATCATCTAAAAAAACTAAAGATACCAAACTTTAAGCCTTATGATTCCTTCTACATAATTGTCCCTGAAGAATTCGAAAATGTGAGGGAACTGTTCCTGACTAAGTTTGATGAACTCTTCGGCTCAAAGGTAACAGGAAGATGCTTTACTCCTGAACAGACAAAGCATGCAAAGACTGTTGTTCCAGACGATAAAGAGCTTTTTATAGGCATTGGCTACAAAAATACTGCCTTTGGAAACCATCGTGTCAATTTTACTCTTCCAAAGGACGCAAAAGCAGCATCAATCATGGCTGTCGGTTATTATATTATCGGACACATACAAAAACAAAAACCAGCATATTTTAAGAATAACATTGTAACATATTGCAAGACAGCATCAAAACTCTTTAGCCAGACCATAAATCCTATTGTAGAATGATAATACATGGCGACACACAAACATTAGCTAAGAAAGCAGTTCAGATAATCAAAGATTTTTCTGATAATAAAGAGATCACTGTGCTTGGAATACCAGGTGGAAGAAGCATAAAAGAAATATTTAATCTGTTCCGGACTGCCAATATTGATTGGAAAAAGATACAACTCTTCTGGGTAGACGATAGATTAGTTGACCATAAAGATAAGGATTCAAACTACAAGCTCGCTTATGACAGTTTTATCAAAGATCTTATCAAAGATAATAAGATTCCACAAAAAAACATACACCCTTTCAATCTAGATATTAGATCAAAAGACAAAGGTACAAAAGCATACACAGAGGAGCTGAATAAGTTTGGCGGATTTGACATTGTCCTTTTCGGTGTAGGCGAAGACGGCCATGTTGGAGCGTTATACCCAGACCATCATTCTGTTAAGGATACAACCGATCAGTTCATCACTATGCAGGATTCTCCTAAGCCTCCGCCGTATAGGATGACTGGCTCTAAGAGGCTGTTTATGCAAGCAAAAGTTGCGATTGCATTATTCCTCGGAGAAGCAAAAAGTGATGCATTTAAGATCTTCAAGGATTCGAAAACTAGTATAGCAGATTGCCCTGCAAAATTAATAAAGAGCATAAAACACAACTATGCTTTCACAGACCTAAAATGACTTTTGTGATACTCGGTGCAACAGGAGACCTTGCAGCAAGAAAGCTCTATCCTGCATTATCAATGCTTGATTCAAAAGTTATTGGGATCAGCAGAAGGGATTATAGCAACGCACAGTTCCGGGCATTTGTTAAGAAAAATTCAGATGTTAAGCCAGAATTTCTGAACAAACTCACATATTTTAAGGCTGATTTGCGAGACAAGGGCTTTCTAAAATGTCTCCCCATAATAAAAGATCCGATATTCTACCTTGCTGTAAGCTACGAGTTTATCCCAGCGATCATCGAAGAATTAAAGAGATATACCAATGCCAAGATTGTGCTTGAGAAACCATTTGGCTATGACTTAAAGTCTTCTGAATCATTAGATAAGTCAATCCAAAAAGTGTTTCCTGAAAAGGGTATCTATAGGATAGATCATTATCTGGGTAAAGAGACTGTCCAGAATCTACTTGGGCTCAGGTTTTCAAATCCTGTATTTGAAGCAGTGTGGAATAACAAGTTCATCAGCCATATCCACATAATATCAGAAGAACAACTGGGTGTGGAAAACAGGCTCGAGTATTATGACAAAGCCGGTGCGATAAAAGATATGGTCCAAAGTCATCTTCTGCAAGTAGCATCGCTTGTACTGATGGACAGCCCAAAAACACTTGATCCCAAAGATGTCCATGATATGAAAGTTAAGGTGCTTAGATCCCTAAAACCTGTTGCGGCCATAACAGGCCAATACAAAGGATATAAAGAACAGCTGCGGAAAGCTGGGATAAGATCAACTCAGACAGAAACTTACGCAGAAGTTAAGCTCAAATGCACCGCACCAAGGTGGAAAGGTACGCCGATCATTGTCAAGACCGGAAAAAAATTGAGAAAAAAACAGGCTTACATTGAGATAGAATTCAAAAAATCTATCTGCAAGTTATATTGCAACCCATTTATCAGGCCTAATAGGTTGATATTTCATATTCAGCCAAGCCAGGATGTAAATTTTCAGATGAACACTCTTAATGGGAAAAAGGTCGAGCCTATAGAGATGCAATTCTGTCACTCTTGTGCGTTTGGTTCAAATAGTGTTGAAGCATATTACAAATTGCTTTCGGATGTTATCAAGGGCGACATGACATTATTTCCCAGATCTGACGAGATCAGGTATGCATGGAGAATTGCTGATAGTATAAAAAGAAAAAAACCAATTGTCTATTTAGCTGATGGTCCAAAAAGTATCATACACTGATCTTTAATCCAACCCTACCTCAACTTACTTTCCCACTTAACTCTGAGCTTATCAGCTTTGCTATAGCATTTTTCAGCTTTAACACCGTTACCGCTGCGGTGCAACCTTTCACCCTTTCTATGGAAATACATCGCTCTTTTTGGAACAGATGTCCCAGGAAGGCCTCCATGCATGTTAGAGAACAAGAACAACCCCGAGATTATTATGAACAGCACAATAAGGCTTCCTACACCCTCTTTCAGTGTCAATACACCAATAGCTGCCCCTGTCAGCGCTGACACTGCATCAGGTGGAGATGTAGAAACCCCAACATCAGAGTCTTGACCAAGGCTGCAGGGTTGAACAACTGCTGGCTTGCCAGCTTCTATATCGCATTTATTTTTATCAACACAGCTTCTTTGTTTTATTCCGCTTATGCAAGGCCCAAATTCTTCACAATCCCAATCAGGAACACAGTCAGGGTTTGTCACGATCACTTGACTTGACGTACTAGGCACAGCAACAGCTTGATTACTATCAGCATCTGAACCGCCTCCTCCGCCTCCTCCACCGCCGCCACCACCATTGCTTCCCCCGCCAGAGACTGTATCCCCAAATACTCCCCATATTGAAAAGTGTGTAGTATTGGCCCAAACATAATTCTGTTCAATATCAACACCTCCAAAAGGTGTGTCATATTTAAACCATGCTCCTGATGTAGCATTAAAATACCATAATCTCAGTGTGCTTTCATCAAGCCCTTTGGCATCAACATCAGCCTGTTCATAGTAAAGGATTAACTTTGCTTCAAAGCCTGAATTCTCTATCTCAGGCGCGCTCACACTTATAAAATTATCAAGCTCAACAACACCAAACCCTGATGTGTTTGATCCATTGTCCAGCTTTTCTATTGAGATTGAAGTTGTTATGTTGATAGGGACGGTAATATTGATCATAGCGCCAAGTTCACTAGCATTGATCAGCTCTGTTTCATAACTATTGAATTCTCTTGTATCATTTATCAAATAAGGGTCTTCAACAACACCTGAATTTACAGTAAACTTCTCAGTTCTGCTGTAACTCTTTCCTGATTTATCAACTCCATCAAGGACAAGGGTGTATTCGCCATCATTGCCCTGAGTAAGGTTAAATGAGAGTATAAAATCTTCAGAACCGACTAGGTTAAGCCTTTGCAGGACTTCAACAATGCTTTCATCGTAATCCTCTTCAACATCAATATACTTAGCAGCATAAACAAGCCTTGCATCATCTTCGCCTGAAAGGTCAGCAAATATCTCTAAAGTAATCTTGTTGATCCCAAAGATGCCTGAACTTATCTTGATATCTTCTGAAAGCTGATTGTCTCCTTGTATCAACTGTATTGTCTTATCAACACTGCTTAGTATATCTCCATCAAGGCTTATCACTGATATCCTCATGGTTGCGCTGAAATTTTTATTAGATTCAACCACTGCGTCAATGATTATATCTGACAACGGACTATACACATCCTTATCTGTGGCAAATGAGATCAATCTTGAGTAATAGCCAGAGACAGCGACAGGAACCTCGTATGAATTACCTTTAAACTCATAATCAATGTAATACACACCGCTCAAGAGCTCAGGGATTGGATAAGCAAGCACATCTTCACCACTGAACGAATTATCAGTAAAAGTATAATTGAGGAAATTGAGCTCTAATGCTCCAGCTGCTGTTGCATTAAGGAATATCTGGATATTATCTTGATATTCATAAGAATCCTTGTCAACATATACCTTGATCCCGTTATCTTGTTGAACATTCACAAATATTGAATCAATCAATATCGACCTGCCGTTTATCTCATATATGAAGAAATCAATCTTGCTATCTTGTACAAGATCAACAGGCGCAGTAAAAATCATGCTTGCGTCACCATGCGAGTTCAAGCTGAAATTGACAATCTGATAACTTTCATTATACTGCACTTTTGCATAAAGGTCAATATCCAGATTATTGTTGTTTGTTACTGAAAGGTTTAGTGTTGCAATATCACCAGAACTGTAGACTAATTTATCAAGACTTGCTGAAACATTGATATCAATGCCTTCTATGGTGATAACATCCTCCACCTTTGTATCATTGATCTGGCAATCAACCCTATAATCATTATCAGATAAGTCATCTGGTATGCTGATATTAAATGTCACCAAGGTCTCTTCTCCTGAAAGAAGCTTTAATTCCTGTGATTCTTCAATCACTCCAGGGAAGATAAACTTGATCTCTGCTTCACCATAAAGCCCGCCAACATTCTGTACTGAATACTCTAAACTTGCATTGGATCCAGCTTTGTAGCTTTTGTTGAATGAAAGGCTGGTTATCTCAAACTCTGCGCTTCCAACCATAAGCTCAAACTCTGCACTGCCAAATATTGATGAATATTTTAAGATGTGGCTTCCAGCACTTAAGTTGAATTCGAGATAGTCAGAAACACTGTCATTAAATGGTATTATTATCCTCTTAACAACTACCTCGCCGCTTGCATTGAAAGCAGCATCAAATTCAGTATCAAAGCTGCCTGTATTCACAAATGTATAAGGTATTTCAACTAAGCCTTCTTCACTAAATACACTCTCGGTAATATCTACAGCGGCTGATTCACCGAATACAACTGTCCCAGCAAAATCAAACCTTGCATCTCCTGTGACATTCACAGTAAGAGTAGAATTCTCAGTGATAGACAGTTCCTTCACCACATTCTTTGAAGCATTAGGTCCGATGCTTACAGTGAAATTCTCACCCTCAATATTAACATTGAGGTCAGCAGTAACATTCCCAGTATTATTGATCTCTACTCCAAACATAAATGCTTTTGAACCAGCAATATCTGGTGATATTAGTCCTGCCCTAATTACAGGATTTTCAATCTTTATGTCTCTTGACACATTTATATCGTCCACATTTGCCGTAAGCGCAAATGAATTATTAGCTGAGTGATTTACCATCAACACAATTGTCTCATGCTGACCAACAATAACATTTGAAGAATAAAACCTGTTTCCATCATCAAACAATGAAAGCACAAGATAATCAGCATCTAGCTCTGCATTATTTGTTATGGTTATCTCAATCTCTACATCTTCCAAAGGTTTGTAGACTTCCTTATCTACAGTAATGTTCATGCTAAAATTCTTTGCCACAATATCAAAGAACCTGCTAACAGTACCTATTGCTTGAAGCCTTTGACTATGTATATCAACATCTAACCTATAGCTTCCAGGCTCTTTAACAGTGATATTATTGAGATCATAGGATGGTTTTACAATATTTCCTATCTCTTCATGATTTTGCACTAGATCATACTCAACACCAAGCCCAAAAGAAAGCCTACTTAGCGCATCATGTGATAAGAACCATACATCATCACATATTGATATGCCATTGATCTGATCCATCCCTATCTCGCTATTATTAGTATTATAATTGACCCAGGAACTGCCATCATACTTGCTTACACCATGATAAACAGGCTTTGGCTCACCTTCCAAAGGCTGCTCTGGCCACTCTGCATTGTATGCAACCCAAAGGTCATCATTTACTCCAGATATAGCAGCTATGTCATTGTAAACTAGTCCGCTATTATCACTGTCCATAAGCTCAAAGGTTTCAGCTGCTTTGTTGAACATCACTAATCCATTGCTGTTCCACTGATAAGAAAACCAAACATTATCATCTGTGATTGCAATACTACCTATCGGATTGTTTAAGAGATCGCTGTCTGTCCCATCATATACGATAAGCACATCCTCAGCTGTATCATAACATGCAACACTTGTTTCCAGCCCAAACCACATGAGATCATTATCAAAACCTAAGAATTTGACTGTTGTGTCTGCGATCCCGATCCCTGCAAGATTAAATCTTGACCAGCTATTTTCAGACTTATCAAATATTATCGGTATGCCCCCAAAGTTTTCTTGCGCTATGGCTTCTGCTGCTGCCTCTCCACCGAATGGCTCTTCCCATATTGTCTGGATAACCCATAGGTTATTGCCATAAAGATAAAGTCCAGTAATCTGTCCATCAGCATCAATCGAACCTTCAGTATTAGAAGAATTGAAAATACTCCAAACCTCAGTTGACCTTGACATCTGATAAACATTGCCTCCGCCATTTATCCATACATAGTCGTTATCAACGACGACAGATGTGCCAAACCCAATATTTGATAATCCACTTAGATCATAATTGCTCCACTGTCCTGATCTATATAC
>JAHJBD010000178.1 GCA_018813725.1 Nanobdellota archaeon
CTGAAAATTAAGAAGAAGTTTGATGTTGTTATCAGTTTTCGTTTCATCTTTCATTTCAAGAAATCAAAAAGAGGTGCGCTATATCAACAGATATGTTCTGTGCTTAAAAAAGACGGTTTTCTTTTGTTTGATGCATTAAACAAGGATAAAGTGAAGCCTATCCGAAAGGTTGGTGGGAAACAGAGATATATTGTTTATGATAAATTATATACACAGAAAGAGCTGATCAAAGAGATGGAGAATAATGGTTTTAAAGTGATTAAATTATTTCCAGTAATTAGACATTTCTGGATTGAATTCTTTGTTTCAAAACTATTATCATTCATAAGATTACAAAAATTGGCCAAAAAGATAATAGTTATCATTGAGAAGATCAATACCAGAAAACCATATGAGTGGGTAGTCTTATGCCAGAAAAAATAATCTATTATGTGCAGAGATATAGGCCTAATTATGAAGCAATATCAAAAGAAGCTAGGCTTTTGTATAGGTTTTTTGGGAAAAAGAATTTTACCAAGTTACATAATCTTCATCTTAGTAAACTGCATAGATTTAGTTTTAATAAAAGACACACTGCATTTCATTTTGCTTTCTATCCATTTTTATTCCTGTTTACTATGATTAGCAGCAGAAGATATGATATCAGACATATTTTTACCAATCTTGGAGATTTGCCTTATCTAACGGTTATTCATAAAAGGCCTTTGATTATCACTGGTGCTGCTAGCTGTGGTATGAAGAAAATTGGGAAGAGGAGAAGGTTGCTTGGAAGAGTTTCCAAGATAATTGTTGAAACTGAAATGCAAAGTAGACAATTAAAAAAGATTGGAATAAGGTCTAGTAAGATCAGACTTATCTATCCAACTGTTGACGAAAAATTTGAATATAGGCCTGCAAAAGGTAATTTTAAGATCCTGTATGCGAGCTGTCCGACTAGGGTAAAAGACTTTGATAAACGTGGCATCAACCTATTAATTGATGCTGCAAAGGATACTACTGCTGTATTTTGTCTTGCTTGGAGAAAAAAGTGTTTTGACCAGATTAAACAGATGACAAGAAGTATCAGTAATATTAAGTTGACTAATGAGATCTCAAGAAGTATGAACCAAAAGTTTGCTGATGCTCATTGTACAATCATCCCTTACACCAAATTTGATGATTATCTAAAACTGATACCGAACTCAGCAATAGAGAGTCTAGCAGCAAAGAAGCCAATAATTGTATCTTCAAAGACGGAGATTGCCAAGATAGTAGAGAAAGAGAAATGCGGTGAGGTATTTGATCCAAATAAAGATAGTCTTCTATCTGCTATTGAAAGGCTGAAAAAGGGCTATAACAGGTATCAAAAGAATTGCTTTAAGACATTTGAAAAGTATTTCTCACAGAAGAAGTTCTTAGAGGCGTATACTAAAGTGTATCAAGAGTTTGATAAAAATGTTAAAGTATAAGAAAACCCCAAAAGAGATATTAGAATTAATTTCGTTATTCAGGGGGCTGAGATACAACCTTTTCAAATGTGATAAGATATTTCGTGGTGCCAAAACCAATCTGGATGTTTTGTTCTTGACCAGCAAGGATTATGAGAAAGCTTCTAAGATTCTTGAGAAGAATGGTTTTGTGATTTATATGCCTGAACGTGTTGAAAAATTTAAAAGGATGTATGTAAAGGTTAGTGGTGGTGGATTAATCGCTGCTCACCTGCATAGAGAGGTTGCATGGCATGGCATTAAGGTATTGGACAAGAAGCAGGTCTTCTTGCGGCAGATTGAAGATGCACCTAGCATTTTTGTTCCATCGATTGAGGATAGGCTATTGATAAATTCTGCCCATGTGATATTTGAAAATTATATACTAGGAGAATTTGAAAGATGCTTATTAAAGGGTCTACTGAGAAACAAAATTGATTGGGATTATGTAAATTGTGAATTAAAGAGACATTCATTCAAAAAAGTATTTTATTCCTTGATGAAAGCTTTAAAGTCGAATCCTAATAAGCCAGAAATAATCAAAGCAAACATGGTTAAGATACTGAAATGTCCATCTTGTATCTGGCATATAGGTGTTAAGATAATCCGTAGATCCCTAAGGGTTTTTAGTCTTAGAAGGCACGGATGTTTGATTGCACTAGTTGGAGTAAATGGTTCTGGGAAAACCACACTTGCTAATCAAATTTTGTCAGATTATGAAAAGATTACAGACTTTTTTCATGGGCAGTATGGATATTACTTTGGATGGGAGCCGTTTTTGCCTACAACCAAAATGCTGTCCAAAAGGCTTAAGAAACAAAATAAGAGTTACTATAAGA
>JAHJBD010000179.1 GCA_018813725.1 Nanobdellota archaeon
CGCTTATATCTATGAAACGTAAACTAGTCAAACAAGGCGACAACGCCCTAACAATAACACTGCCAGCTTCATGGACTAAACAATTTAGTCTGAAACCTGGTGACGAGATTGAAGTAGTTGAAAAAGAGCCTGACCTGTTGATAACAACCGGCAAAGGAGAGGCTGAGCAGCGTGTCTCAGTTGATGTATCAGGAAAAGAGCCTATGATCCGAAGGATATTATCTTCCTGCTATAAGGCTGGCTTTGACGAGGTCGAAGTACTGTTCAATACTGCTGAAGAGCTAAAAGAGATACAATGGGCATTTGACCAGGAATTCATCGCTTTTGAGATAGTAGAGCAGTCCAGAAAAGCTGTCATCGGAAAAAGGATATCCAACATCGAGCCTAATGAGTTTGACGTGATGATGAGAAGGACATTCTTGTTTTTGCTGCAGATGGCAGAGGATTCCTTAGAATCCATAAAAGAGCAGGATTTTGAAGACATTAAACAGATTGGCCTAAGGGACAGATCCATCAATAAGTTTACAGACTTCTGCAGGCGTGTATTGAACAAGCGTGTGCATGTGAAATACAAAAGGACAAATCCATTATATTACATCGTTGAAGAGATCGAGAAGACAGGTGATGGATACAGGGACATATGCAATTATGTTGCAGAAAACAAGGTTACCTTGAGCAAGAAGACATTAACCTTGTATGGCGAACTCAATAAGTTCATAAGGATGTTTTACGAGGCATTCTATAAGTTTGACCTTGAGAAGATAGCAGCTTTTGGAAAGGCCCGTTATGCCATGAAAGACACATTTCAGGAACTTCTTAAAACAGCTGACAAGAAAGAATCCATGGTGCTCTTCTACCTGTTCATGATATTCAACGCAGTGTTTGACATGAACGGGCCGCTGATGGCTGTAAATCTGTGATTTTTTATCTAAATTAAAATACAAGAATCCTAACTATAAATAGCATTACTCTTTACTGCCTGCCTTTCAACAATATTATTCATCCTTTTCAGAGCATAAGACAGCTCAAGCATCTGAAGCCTCTCAGTGCCTGTAAGGTCAGCATCAGTGTTCAGTATGTCTTTCACATACTTCATAGCCATCCTCATGTGATAACGCTGCCTGTTAAACTCGTTTCTTAAGACACCAAGATCATCAGCTTCGCTCATGTCTCTTGATGCATAGCCCGTGTACTCAAGGTGCCTGTGAAGCGCTGCATATTTCCTTAATTTTGTAGCCTGCCTTAACTCTTCTCTGGATAGGCCCCATTGTCCAGTCTCTTCAAATTTCCTTTCTGAAAGCCATCTATAAAATAAGGTGTCTTTTTGCGCCTGTGTATAATATTCAGTCCTTCCTGCCTCAAGATCATTATCACTAAGATACTTTTTTCCAAACTCAGTCATAGATACAAAAGAAAGCATTCCAGTAAGTTTTCTTCCGCCTGCAAGGTCGATAGCATAAGTATCTTCGCCAGATACCCTGATGTTCATCGGCGAGAAATCAGCATACATAACACCATTCTCAAGAGAGTCTTTTGCAAGCCTCTTGTTTACTGCACCATAGTTCCTTAGTATTACTGACTGTAATCCATCGATCTCTTTAACATCTGCATCTGTAAGCCATCCAGCTTTATGGCCAACATCTTTGAATTTTTTTATGAACGTATTCTCGATCCTGCCTGAAAAATAATTTTCGTCTGCTGCCACAACATCCTCAAGGTCAAGCTCTCTTCCTCTAACCTGGATCCTTGCAAGCTGGCCTACTGCATCCCAGCTATATTTCATTAGGTTTTCATCCTGCCTTTGGCATAGCTCAGTAAGGTTCTCACCTTCAATATACTTTGTTGCGATCACATTCTGCAGCTTTCCGTCGACCATAACCTGGTTGTTAAACACAAGATCAGGCGACCTTATATCGCTGAACTGTGAAAAGAACTTATATGCTTTGGCTTCATTAGGATTATCACCAAGCTTAAAGACAACATCTGCGAGTGTCTCATTGCCAAGCTCATCTGTTGCTATAATCTTTGCCCTGTATACTGGATGTGATGCATAAACTGGATCCTTTGGCTCGTGAACCTCTTTTTCAGACTTTTCAGAAATAGCTCTGTAATCATGATCATTGATAAGTCCAGCCTGATTTAGGCTTTTTAAAAGATGACCTGTAATCTGGTCAAGGTCAGCACCATGTGGGGTGATCTTTTCAAAGATTATCTTATACTCTCTGTTAGGCATGTACATGCTGTTCAGGAACTGGAATTCAGCAGCTTGATTATCAACCAAAGAAAGCTGGGGTACAATATACTTGCTTTTTCTTGCATTTGGGTTATTAAGAAGCCTAAACTCCTCTCTATAGAAATCTTCATCATCAAGAGCCAATGCTAGGTTTCCATGCTCCATATTATACTAATCAGTAAGTCCTAGTATATAAACCTTTCTATATGTAACTACTACCTAGTGAAGTAAAATATATAAGATTAGCTTTGACTTATATTATGCAGTTGGCTTTACCTTCTTTTTGCTTAAAAGCCTCTTAGCGCCTTTATAAGCAGCCTTACTGCCAGCTTTAACTCCTTCATACAAAACCAACCCACCAAGAGCTCCAGCTCCAAGGTATGCTACTCCCTGAGCATCTAGTGCAATGCCTGGAGTATAATGAGCCAAAGTGGCTTTAGCTATCTCCCAATCAATATTTGCGACAAAAGCAGGCAACTTTCCAATGCCCGAGGCACCAACAATCGCCTCAAGACCGGATTTTAGTTCAGCAGCTCTCTTGCCGATATCGGCATATTGTACTCCCCATCTTACAGCTTCGTCAACATGCCCGCCAAGCCTTTGTATGTACTGGGCTAAGTAAGAAGGAAACTGCGCCAGCCCAACTCCTCCTGCAACAGCCATTGCAGCTGAACCAAGGTTATCCAATTTCTTTCCTACATAATTTTGTATTCCCATCATGCCACCTGCTGTACATCTCCACCGCTGCCATATTGCGCAACCTGATTGCCTGATGCAGCACCATAATTACCTCTCTTAAATCTCTGCATAGCAACATCAGCAGCAGTCTTTATAGCACTGTCTGGCATATTTCTTGAAACACCTATATTCTTAAGTTCATTAAGAAAGTACCTTGCAAAACTATCTCCATAACTGTCTGAATAAGCTACTTGTGTATCTTTAGAAGCAGCAATAGCCTCTTCATGCTCTTCATCAGCAAGATTTGCAAAGTCTCCGCTATGGCATGCATCAACTATATATATCTCTCTGCCACCATTTATCTTATCCGAAGCATGTTTCATCTCCTTCCAAGTCATCTGCTGGTCACCATTGTCAAGGCAGACATAACTGTCTCCGTTCCAGTCAGTGTTTCCGTGAGTACCTACATACATCACAAACACATCATTTGAATCAACCTTGCTTGCCATATCCTCTAATACTCGTGTTACATTCTGCCTTGTGGCCTCATGTGAATAACTATGGTCCTTAAATGCATCCCTAAACTCATCATAGCCAGCTGTATTCCTAAGATAGGATGTATCGCCTGGTGCTTCATTTGGTGATAATACTCGAATATTTTCAGGTTTAAAACCCATCTGTAATAGGTCATTATAAGCCTTGCAAGTCTCGTTCATGAACCATTGCGGATTATCCCTTCTATACATTCCAAATGGTCCTGCAGCCTCATCCCAATCAAACCCTGCAACAACAACTGCATATCTTTCCTCAGGATTTATTCCGACAAGTTCACCAACATCAGTTGCGACCTTGATCCCAAGGTTAGCTGCGATCGCACCAAGATCCTTTAATGGCTGTACACTTGTTATGTAATCATATCTTTCCTTAACATCGTGCTCAAGCCCGCCCTTGAATGCGTACTTGTACCCATCAACAATATCATCCTTCATATCACCGCAGAAAACATACTTTGCAGCATCCAAACCCTTATGACCTGCACTTTTTGCAGCATCTAGTGCTTCATTTCCAACAAACGCTGCAGCTCTTCCAGCATCCTTAAGATACTGATGAGACTTAAGATAATCTACAGCATCTGCTTCAAGTTCTCCGTCCTTAACATACTTGACACCCTTTACAAAATCATCATTATACTCTCCTTTGCATGCAGCAACTACATCTCCTGAGACTGCTTGTACACCATGCTTGA
>JAHJBD010000180.1 GCA_018813725.1 Nanobdellota archaeon
CGGCTGCCAGGCTAAATAATATGGAAATAACCGGCATACTAAAAATATTTGACCAATCAAATCTTTTTTCTTTATGAAAGCTCAAAATATGCGTACCGACGGAAAACATGACTAAATTAAACCCGGCCAAAAATAAAAATATATAAATAAAGTATTACAAAATATTTAATTTGTATTACATAATGCAAGATTCTGAAGAAAAAAGGGGCAAAACAGTAGATTATTCTAAATTAGGCTCTTTTACTGATGAAGAGGTTGAGCTATTCAATGATTTTCTGCGTTATCTTAGGGAGAAGAAAGGCTGCGAGGGCGTCCCTATCTCAATATTCAAAGATAATAATCTTGCGCCGCTTGAAGCAGTAGTCAAATATCTAAGGGAAGAAAAGAATATGTCATACAAGGACATAGGGGAATCATTGAACAAGAATCCTGGGCCTTTGGGTGTAACATACCGGAAAGCTAAACTTAAGGTGCCTGATAGGCTGAATGTTTCTGGCGATGTATCGGTGCCTGTCGAGATATTAAGAACGAATAAATCTGTTTTTGCTGCGATTGTAAAATATCTCAAAGATAATAGAAATATGGGTTTTGCCAAGATCGCTGAACTTATGTGCAGGAATTATAGGACAATATGGACAGTGTATAACAGAAAATGAAAAAGCAAAAATATTATGGATTGAGCATGAGTGAAGTTGCGATGCCAGCAGCTATCGCTTTAATCATCTTCATACTCTTTGCAATATTTATCACTGGCCCAAGCTTTACTGGCTATACTACAATCGATGTGGTTGGTGAAAGGTTTGCTCTTGATGAAGAGTATAATTGGGAGCCATCTTTGAGCGGTGTTATAAACTCAGTATCCTTAAATGGAAAGTATTCAGGCAGTGCAAGAGTTTATCTTGATGATGGAAAAGATGTATTGCTTTTATTGAATACTAACAATCTTGCTCCTGAGCAGAATTATGTTAATGGTGATAGCGGAGATCTCTCTCTTAGTTTAGAGTATAATGATGAGACTTCTTTTGATATTGATGATAATGGGGTTGAATCTTCTGATGGTATTGTTGATATTAGGGTTATGGCTGGCAATATCAGCACTGATAAGCTATGCACCAAGTGGGAGGTTTATAGTTATGATGGTGATTTAACTCAATCAGTATGTTATGGTGCTTCTTCTTGCTGCGCTTTCCTTGACATGGAATCATCAGGTGAATGGGATGATGTGTTCTACTTAAACAAAGGTAAGCTTGGCGCTGGAATATATAATAAAGTGTCTGCTCGGTTGGTTTATGCAGATTATGATCTATCTATACCTTATGTTAATGTTTCATATTCAGATTGGTATTCCTTAAAGGCTAATTTTATCCCTGCATTGATACCTTTTGAGGATGTGTGTGAAGAAAGCTGCTCTGGGCTGTCGCTTGATGATGGTTCGTATATACTGGATGTGAAGGTTGATGGTGAACTCTGGATTGATGATGTTGTTTATGGTGTTGAGGAGGTAGCGGGCATCATGGGTGGTTATGAGATAATGGAGGATTTGGCTGCACCTCGTATCAATTTCACTTATCCTACTCCAATTAATAGAACTAGGCAAAGCAAGAACTGGACTGAGATAAATGTTTCCATCACTGAAGAGGATTTGAAAGAGGTTAAGTATAATTGGAATGGAACTAACTTTACAATGTATGATGATAGTTTAGTTTTGATGTATAATTTTGATTATTTTACTGGTTTGAATGATACAAGCAAGTATGGGAATAATGGTACAAATAATGGGTCAACTTGGAATTCAAGCGGAAAATATGGCGGGGCTTATAGTTTTGATGGTGTTGATGATTATGCATATGTTCTTGATACTGATGATTTAGATTTCACAGATAATTTCTCAACTTGTTTATGGTATAAGGCTAATTCAGGTTATTCAAATGCCCACATAATCTCTAAACTTGCAGATAATGCTGCTAGTGGGTGGAGAATCGCTTCCAGTTCTTCTCCTTCATTTTATATGAGGGATGATAATTCTAATGTAATCTCTGCTTCTTTTATAGGTTTGAGTTTAAATTCTTGGAATTATGTATGTTTTTCTTTTGTAGCTTCAACTAAAACGGTTTATTTATATAGCAATGGTAAATATGACAGGTCTCAGACAAATATAAATCTAGTGTTATCAGAACTTCCAAATATTGGCGATATAACTTTAGGTTGTAGAGAAAAGACTGAGGGGAGTAAAACTTGTACTACTACCTCATCTTATTTCAATGGTTCGATAGACGAAGTAAGGATCTGGAACAGGAGTTTAAGTTCCGATGAAGTTTATCAACAATATGTTTCTAACTTGTATAAGTTCAATCAAACGCAATGGTATCTTTATGTTAACCAAAGCAAGAATGCAACTGCTGGTTTAAGTGTTGGGAATTATACTTATCAAGCGTTTGCTAGCGATACTTCAGGTAATTGGAACAGCACTGATTTGAGAACAATAGAAATTACTGAAGGGGCGGATACAACTGCACCAGCAGTCTATTTAGTTTCTCCTGCCAACAATTCAATCTGGACTTCAAGCTCAACTGTTAACTTCACATTCAATGTTTCTGATGATAGCAATATCAATCATTGTAATCTGACTGCAATATCATCTTATCCTATCTTAACCAGTGCAAGCAGTATATCCTATGATGGCAACTATGTAATCTACACTTTCAACTCCAACGGAACTTTCAATGTCTCATCTGATATACCTGATGTAGAAATAATTGTTGTTGCAGGAGGCGGTTCTGGAGGTGCTGGTGAAAATGGCCTGAATAGCGGCGGAGGAGGGGGCGGAGCAGGCGGGGTAATATACAATTCATCCTATGCTATCACTTCGGGAAATCATAACATCATCGTCGGGCAAGGAGGAACAGGAAGCAGCAAACCTGGACAAAATAGCTCATTTGGTTCTCTTGTTGCTAT
The DNA here is from genome assembly GCA_018813725.1 of Nanobdellota archaeon. Lineage (GTDB taxonomy): Archaea > Nanobdellota > Nanobdellia > Woesearchaeales > JAHJBD01 > JAHJBD01. Next base: position 2,956 of record JAHJBD010000180.1, read on the forward strand.
AGGGGGAGGCTATGGTGCTCCTGGAAATAGTGGCGGCCCGAATGTTGGCGGTTCTGGCGGTTCTGGAGGTGGAGGAGGAAGAGACGGTGCAGGAGGAGCTGGAACTGTGGGGCAGGGCCATGATGGAGGCGCAAGCGTCAATACGGATGGAGGCGGAGGCGGCGGCTGTGGAAGTGCAGGAAGCGGAAGAACTAACGGAGCTGGATGCTCATATCTAGGTTCAGTTTATGGTGCAGGTGGTTTAGGCGGGGAGGGTAACAACCCTGAAATAGTTGGAGCTACTGGGGCTGCTAATACTGGAAATGGCGGCGGAGGCGGCTCATCTGGGGGTGCTGGCGCAGGAGGAGGCAATGGAGGTTCAGGAACAGTCATAATAAAAGTATTAAATCCAGTCTACAGAGGATCAAACTCAACTATAATCAAAGATACAAATCAGACATTTAGCATGAACCTGACAAATGGTGATTATATCTGGAACGTAAACTGCACTGATGAGTATGATAATGTTGGTTCCAGTGAAATATATAATTTCACCCTTAATTATGATTGGGATGCACCAAAGTTAACTATTGTTTCGCCAACAGCAACAACCTATGCTACAAATTCCATATGGTTTAATGTTTCTGCAGATAAAATCTTGAGTTATTGTAAGTATACTTTTGATGATTGGAATACAAATGTAACTATGAGCGCTTTGAATAATACTTATTATTATAATCTGACCACGGTCTTTAGTGGAAGCTATATAGCCAGATTCTGGTGCAATGATACGAACGGATATGTGAACAATACTGAAAGTGTTGCATTCACAATAGATGCCCCTGGACCAGCTATAAGATTGGTTGCTCCTGCTAATAATTCTATATGGGTATATTCAAACTTAGTCAATTTTACGTATAATGTATCTTCTGCTATCAGTGTTAATCATTGCAATCTGACTGTTTCCTCTTCTTCAATATCAGCCAGCGGAGGCAACATCACTTATGATGGAGATTATATAATCTATACGTTCAATTCTAATGGCACCTTCAATACTTCTTATCCAATATCTGATGTTGAGGTCCTTGTTGTTGGTGGTGGTGGATCTGGAGGTCCTGGAGATAATGGCGGAAACGGAGGCGGCGGAGGCGGCGGAGCTGGTGGGGTTATCTATAATTCATCTTATCTTATCGTCTCAGGCAATCATGATGTGGTTATCGGCAATGGGGGGGCAGCCAGCAGCAAGCGAGGCGGTAATAGCTCGTTTGGAGATCTTGTTGGTGTGGGTGGAGGTTATGGCGCTGACGGTTCTTATCCAGATGTCATGTCAGGCGGCAATGGTGGCAGCGGCGGCGGCGGCTCAAGGGGAGGAACTGGCGGCAATGGAACAACCGGCCAAGGAAACAACGGAGGAACAGGCACATTGTCAGGACCTGGCGGCGGCGGCGGAGGCTGTGGAAGTGCAGGAAGTGATCAGGAAAATGGAAGCGGATGCATCTATTTTGGATCAACATACGGAGTTGGAGGAAGAGGCGGTGGATCCAGCGTTCCTGGTGTTGCCGGCTCTAGCGGTGCTGCTAATACTGGTAATGGTGGTGGGGGAGGAAGTTATGGGGATACATTCATCCCTTCAGGGGGAAGCGGCGGCTCTGGTGTGATCAAGATAAAATTCCTAAATCCTATATACAGAAACTCTTCTTCATCCATAATAAAGGATACAAACCAGACATTAAGCTTACAAGTTCCAGATGGAGGATATTTATGGGATATGGCCTGTACTGATGAGTACAATAACCTTGGCGAAAGTGAGAGGTTTAACCTAAGTGTAAGTTATCTGCAGGCAGAAATAACCGCACCTTTGATCAATTTCACTTATCCAACACCGGGGAATGGGACTAATCAGATCCAAACCTCATTTGAAGTAAATGTGTCTATCACTGAAAGCTCACTAGGTCAAGTGGTCTATAACTGGAACGGGACTATTTATACTATGTATAATGATTCATTGGTATTGATGATGAATTTTGATAACAGGAGCTCGTTGAATGAAACAGCTGGCCATATTGCTGATTTAAGCTTATATGGCAATAATGGGACCTGGATCGGTGATCTGGATTCTGACAGTGGTTCAACCAATGAAGGTAGATTCAGTGGTGCATTTCTTTTTGACGGAGTTGGTGATGATGAAGTGCAGATAAATCATGATCCTAGCCAGTGGATTGGAAATAATGGCGCTGTTTCTGCCTGGGTTAAGACCTCTTACAGCTCTAAAAGTCAATACATTATCCATAAGTTTAGTCATTCAGAGGTTGCTGGAGGGGATGATCCTAATGCGAATAGAGGGTACATATTTGGTCTAAATGCTACTGGAAGTGTATTCTTTGCTATAGGTGATGCTTCATCCTCAAATACTGCGTTCTCCACAAATTCTGTTAGCGATGGAAGTTGGCATCATTTGATAGGGACATACAATGGTTCGGTTATCAAAGTATATATTGACGGAGTTGAAAATGGCAATGCATCTTCAACCAAAACAGCTTATCCAACTACTGAGAAGCTTGTGGTTGGGGGAGTTTATGAGATAATCCCAGATAGGGAATTTCACGGCTCCATAGATGAAATACGTATATGGAAAAGGAGCTTGTCAGTTGCTGAAGCATATCAGCAGTATGCTTCTAATCTGGTCAAATACAATACAACCCATTGGCATCTATATGTGAATCAGTCTAAAAATGCAACTGATGGTTTAGATCTTGGTGCTTATACTTATCAAGCGTTTGCAGAAGATAATTCTGGTAATTTGAACTTTACTGATTTGAGAAGCCTAACAATTTATTCTGATGCAGATACAACTTTCCCACAAATTAATTTTACAAATCCAACTCCTGCAAATGGAACTCAAACATCGATTACCTCAATTATTGTGAATGTTTCAATAATTGAGTCAGAATTGAATGATATTGTCTATAATTGGAATGGCACTAACTTTACTATATATAATGATAGTCTAGTTTTGTTGACGAATCTGAACAACAATTCTAATTTAGGTGAAAGTGCCTCTTTGGTTGTTGACTCTGCTGGTAATTATAACAGTACTGCTGTTAGTGCGACTGTGAATACTACAGATTGTATTTATGGGAATTGCTTTACTTTTGATGGTGCTAGTGAGATAGATTTATCTGATATTGATGTTAGTTATATTACTGTAAGCGCATGGATTAAGACTGATTCTTCTAGTGTTTTTGGCATAGTATCTGAGCATGAAACTTCTGGTTCAGCTGGCAGAAGTTATACTTTAAGAAGTTATCAAAACAGGCTTGAGATGGAAGTTTATACTCCTACATTTGGATGGTGGCAAGGGACTACTCTCATAAATGATGGTGAGTGGCATCATGTTGTTGGGACATGGGATGGATCAGATGTAGATTTATATTTGGATGGAGTTAAGGAGGCAATTAATGGTCAGGCAGGAAGTCCTTCTGGTGCTTTACAGGATGTAAACCAAAATACAGCAATTGGTAATTATAATGACGGCAGCGACCATTATTTTGATGGTAATATAGATGAAGTGCAAATATGGGATAAGGCTTTGACAGATGAACAAATTTTTCAAATGTACTTTACTAATCTTAAGAAATTTAATTCAACTCAATGGTATCTTTATATTAATCAATCACAGAATGCAACTGATGGTTTAAGTGTTGGGAATTATACTTATCAAGCGTTTGCTGCTGATACTAGCGGGAATTGGAATTTAACTGAGGTGAGAAGTGTGGAGATAGTAGAAGAACCCCCTCTAACAGTGATACTCAATGATCCAATAGATAATAACAATACTGTTGGTCTATTTGGTAATGTGATACTAAATTGTTCTGCAGAAGATGGAAATAATCTTGCAAATATAACCCTTTATCACAATATTAATGGAATATGGGAAGCTAATGGGACAGAAAATATTTCTGGAACTTCTAATTCAACAATATTTACAATAGATATAACAGAAATTGTCGGGAATACTGCATTTAAAGATTCAACCTACAACTGGAACTGTTATGCCTGCGATTCACTAAACTGCACATTTGCATCTTCAAATTATAGCTTTAGCGGATGGGATCTTGGAACTTATATCAATACAAGTCTTAATTATTCTTATAATTATATTAGCCTTACACCTAATTCTTCGAATATGTATCCGAATAATAATGGAACATATACCTCTCAAATATTTAATGCGACATATACTGCTTTATTTAGAAATATTAGCTGGGATGTTTTTAATCCTAATTTTTATGATAATTTTGAATATGATACAATAGGTGAAAAACCTGTTAATTTTTCAGTTTCTGAACCTGCTGGAACATCAGTAAGAGTTATGGATTGCTCTTCATTTGGTTCAGGCAAGTGTTTAATAATAAATCAGAGCGTTGAATCCGCGGCAGTTATTGGTAAGAGTTTCGGTCCTGTTTCAAAGGGGTCTTTGGCGCTTAGCGTAAGAAAAACAGATACTGATTCGACGTACAGCTTAATATATGTTAATGGACAGGGAAAAGGAGTCGGTTGCGGATTTTTGCTGAGATTTTACGCCGGAGGCATAATAACTGCGCAAAGCGTTAACAGTGCTTGCGGCCACATAAGTGATTTTGGGCAGATCTATATGGGATACGCTGCGAATCAGTGGTATGACATTAACATTACTTTTGATGTGACTGGCAGCACAGATAAGTGGAATGTGTATATTAACGGCGAACATAAGGGGGATGTTGACTGGAATCAGGGTTTTGATTTTGACAAAGTTACTTCCACTACGATAGGTGGTTATTGGAGCGGAACACCCACTACTTATGTTGATAATGTTTCAACAAATATCGATTCTTCGTGGAATATTCCTTTGAGAACAAGAGCATGCTCCCAGCCAGATTGTTCAGATGGAGTTTATGGCAATTATTCCACAAATTCAACACTAACACAGCTTTCGCAAACAGGACAGTATTTTCAATACCAGACTCAGTTTAATTCCAAGGATATTTATTTTACTCCTAAATTATTAACCCAATCTGTTAAAATCAATTTTGAAGAGGCAGCTCCGGTAACTTACCCTCAAATTAATTTCACCCCCCCAACTCCTGCAAATGGAACTCAAACATCAAATACTTCTGTCGAGATAAATGTGTCAATCAGCGATTCTAATTTGAATGAAGTAAAGTATAATTGGAACGGCACTAACTTTACGATGTATGATAATAGTTTAGTTTTGATGATGAATTTTGATAATAGGAGCACATTAGGTGAGAAGGATTATGGGATTGATAATTTAACTGCTGATCTGTCCAAATATGGCAATGATGGGATAATCTATGGCGCCAACTGGACATCAGATGGCATATATGGCGGAGCATTTGAGTTTGACGGCATCGATGATTATATCAATCTGGGAGAATCAAGCATATTAAACTTTGAAGACCATGATTTTGCTGTAGGTGCGTGGTTCAAAGCAGACCCTAAAACAAATGGAATATTGATCGGAAGAACAGATGAAAATACCCAAAGGCAATTTTTTATCCAAGCTAGGTCAGGAGCTAACGGGTATATTGAGGTCGAAGCCAGGACCATGCCTGGCCTTAATGTCATCTGCAACCCCAATTCCGGCCTTTTGAATCCTATCAATGATGGTGGATGGCATCATCTTATTTTTGTGCTTGATGATATCGGATCTGGAACAGAGTGTTCCTTATACCTTGATGGTGTAAATTCCACATTCGGGACCGCTTCATCAAATTACAGGATCAAACAGACAAATGTTGATCTGAGGATCGGAGCTATCGAGACTGGGCCTTTCTTCAATGGGACAATTGATGAGGTCCGTATTTGGAACAGAAGTTTAAGTGCAAATGAAGTATATCAACAATATATATCTAACTTGCAGAAATACAATTCAACTCAATGGTATCTATATGTAAATCAAAGTAAGAATAGTACTGCTGGTTTAGATGTTGGAAGTTATACTTATTTTGCCAGCGCGAAAGATGCATTTGGAAATGAGAATATCACTGAGGTAAGAAGTTTGGAGATAGTAGAAGAACAAGACATAACTCCACCTTCAATAAGTTTTATTCCTCCAACTCCTGATAATGGTAACGTAACATCAAATACCAATCTAATAGTAAATGTAAGCATAAATGAAAATGTTTCATCATGCAAATTGTATGTTGACTATACTTTAGGAGATGGAAGTGATGGAGAACTGATAGTCACAAGTGCAAATACTGTTGTCAATGATTATGCTTATCTGACAGGAAATGAACTTGCAGGAGATACAGTTATAACTCTTAACTCTGCATCTGCATTCTCCACCGGAGATGAAATACTGGTTCTGCAGACTCAAAACGCGTCTGGTGATGCAGGCTGGTATGAATTTGCAACAGTTTCTTCTATAAGTGGAAATAACTTAACCTTAAATTCTGGATTAGCTAATAGCTATCATTCTGGTTCATTTAACCTGACAAGTTCGTCATCTACACAAATAATCAGAGTGCCACATTATACTGATATAGCTATAAATTCTGGAGCTTCAATAACTGCCTTAGCTTGGGATGGTTACAAAGGAGGGATTGTTGTATTCAGAGCAAAAGGGATAGTCAATGTTTCAGGAACAATAAATACAACTGCAAAAGGATTCAGAGGAGGAATAGGAGGTGCAGGAGGTGTTGATGGTCAGCAGGGAGAAAGTTATAATGGATTAGGTATTGTGGATAATTCTGCAGCAAATTTGGGTGGCGGAGCAGGAGGAAATTATGCCAATGAATGTACTGGTGGTGCGGGTGGTTCTTATGGCAGTAATGGAGGATCAGGGCAGCTTGATGCAAATTGGCCTAGTGGGGGCACTAGTCCTGCAGGAGCTACATATGGTCTTGCAAATATAAGTAGAATCTATCTTGGTTCTGCAGGTGGAGGTGGAGCAAGATATACTGCGCCAAATGGATATATAGCTAACGGAGGAAACGGGGGAGGAATAATCTTAATCTATTCTGACCAAATTATAGTACCTGGAACAGTTACAAGTATTGGTGGAATTGGGGGAGACTCTGGCCACGATTATTCTTCAAATGGGGGTTCTGGAAGCGGAGGAACAGTTTATCTATCTGCATCTCTTATCAATATAACTGGAAGTGTGAATGCAACAGGAGGCTTGGCACAGACTGGCACTGCTGGAAATGGTGATGGAGGTTCTGGCGGAGAAGGAAGAATAAGATTGGATTCAAATTTCTTATCAGGAACAACAAGTCCAATTTCAGGGTATAATGGAACATTTGCAAACGTTATTTACAATATGACAATATATAATGCTGATGCAAACACCTGGGCAAGTGCAACTACAAATCTTGATATTGGCAATCACACTTATTTTGCATCATGCACCGATTTATCGGGAAATTCAAATTCGACTGAAGAAAGGACACTAACAATAGTTGAGTTTACAGACACAATCTCTCCAGTAATAAACTTCACCATTCCAACACCTGCTGACGGAGCGCTTATTAATTATAATGATGTCACTATTAACATAACCTCTAGCGAGAATGTTTCCAGTTGTGTCTTAAACTGGCAAGGTATTCCTGACGAATACACTTCATTATTATTAAGTTTTGATGGGCCAGATGGATCTACAGATGTTTCAGATTTCATCGATAGTTCTGTAAATAACCATACAGTTAGTATTGCAGGCTCAACGAGTTTATCAGATACACAAAAGGTTTTTGGATTAACTTCTCTATACACAGACAGTTCAGATGATTATGTTAGTGTTTCTGCCAGTGATGGCTGGGCATTTGGAACTGAGGACTTTACTGTAGACTTTTGGATTTATGAAGATGTCCATACCTCTGATTCTATTGTTGGTACGGGATATGGTGCTGGGGAATGGAATGTTTATATCTATGGGGGCGGAAGCCAAATGACCTGGTGGTGGCAAAATATTTTGGTCTTAGAGAGTTCTATCGCTATCCAAAGTGATCAATGGTACCATATAGCTTTTGTAAGAAAGGATGGAACCTTGACCCTATATATGAATGGCATCAATAGAGGTTCAGCAGTCTGGACTGCAAATGTCAGTAAAATAGATAATCTCATAATAGGGACTGATGGCACTAATTATTTGAATGGTTACCTCGATGAGCTAAGAATATCTAAAGGAATCGCAAGATGGACATCTAATTTTGCAGTTCCAGCTTCTCCTTATTCAAACTACAATTTTACAATGAGCATAAATAACGCCGATGCTAACACAACTGCAAATGCCACAGTATCCCATCTGCTTGACAACCGGTATTATTATTATTCTGTCTGGTGCAATGATACTTCGAGCAATACCAATTCCACTGAAACTAGATCTTTTATAATCGATACAGCTTCTCCAGGGATAGAATTCATTTCACCTACTCCGGATAATGGAACTTCAACAACTAATACAAGCATAGAGATAAATGTCTCAATTGTTGAAGAGAACTTAGCAAATGTAACATATAACTGGAATGGAACTAATTTTACGATGTATGATGATGGATTGGTTTTGATGATGAATCTTGACAATGTCAGCGCAATCGGAGAGAATGCGACAAAGGCGGTTGATGTTAGCAAGTACGGGAATAATGGTACTGTGGTTAACGCGGTCTGGAATGCATCTGGAAAGTACAGAGGATCATATTCTTTTGATGGCGCGGAAGATTATGTTTCTATAAATCCTTTTGCTCACGGAGATTCTGTGAGTTTCTCGGCATGGATTAATCCTGCTTCATTCATTCAGTATAGTGTAGTTGTTGCAGACTATAATTGGACAAGCGGATTGTTAATTGATCTTGGCTCTGCCGATGGAAAAATTAGGTGGAGAGGAATATGCACAGAAGAATTCACGGTTGAAGGAAGTGCGTCCGAGACTTGGGCCGGAAACAATAAGTGGCATTATGTTGTTGGGACATTTAATGGCTCCAGAGCAGAATTGTATTATGACGGGATTTTCAATAATAATGCATCAGGATCAGGGTGTGTTTTTAATCATGAATTGGTGATAGGCGCAAGATACTACGGAGGAGGTTATGAATACTTCTTTAACGGCTCAATCGATGAAGTCCGCATCTGGAACAGAAGTTTATCTGCAGAAGAAATTTATCAACAATACATTTCTAATCTGGCTAAGTTCAATTCAACTCAATGGTATCTTTATGTTAACCAGAGCAGGAATGCAACTGCAGGATTGATTGTAGGGAATTACACTTATCAGGCTTTTGCCTCAGATGTTTCTGGTAATTGGAATAGTACTGAGGAACGGACTGTTAAGATAATGGCAGGGAATCCGATACTGCAGCCAAGCTATTTCGGCTATACCTTCAATGGCTCGATTGATGGAAACCTGACAAATGGCACAGCCTACCTTAATGATCAGCTCATCGACCTTATCGATAATGATTTTGGCATCATGCTATCTCTTATGGGCTACTTCAGCCAGGGGCCTGTTGACCTTAGGAATCTGACTATCGGCCAGGATGAGCATAGGACTGTTGTAAACCTTACTCATGTCTCTGGTGTCTCCTTGAACCATACTCTTTATGTTGATAATACAAGAAACGCAGGTGTTTTTGTCTGTCCGCATGCAGAAAGGCTTGACCAGGTTGTTGAAGGATGTCCTGATATCATTTATTTCACTCATGCTCAGGCTATTACTGGGACAAGACGGAATAATATTTTGGTGACTTTGTACAATGACAAGTATAAGGTCGCTAACCTTACTGGTTCAGGCATATCTGAATCTGTCTATCCTAAGATTAATTTTACAGATCCAACACCTGGAAATGCTACAAATACTTCTAATAGGTGGGTTGAGGTGAATGTCTCAATCGAAGAGGACAATCTTGAAGAGGTATTGTGGAACTGGAACGGGACTAACTTTACGATATATAATGATTCGCTGGTCTTGATTATGAATCTTGACAAGTACACCATGCTGAACGATACATCCATATACAGCAGAAACGGCTCATGCACAACCTGTCCGACATTTACTGAGGCTGGAAGGCATAACGGAGCTTACACTTTTGCCGGTGCAGATGACAGCATCACTGTGGATGATAACCCAGTCATGGATATGTCTGGCAGCTTCACCTTTGGCGGGTATTTCAAGCTGAATGGGCTTGATGCTTTTGAGGCGATCTTGACAAAGAGAGGAGGCAATAATAATGCTAACCTTAATTATTTCCTTTATACCGGAACACTCTCTTCAAACAAGATCAGGTGCCTGACCAGAGCTGCTGCTAGCTCTGTTGATTCAACCTTTGATGTGCAGACTGGTGTCTGGTATCATGTATTATGCGTGCAGGATGCAGCAGCCGGAAAGCTGAAATTGTATGTTGATGGAGCATTGGATAACCAGGCTGACCTTGCAGGCTCTGATGTCAACAGCGATGACCCATTATACATCGGCAATGATGACAACAGCGATGATTTCAACGGAGAGATCGATGAGATAAGGATATGGAACAGGAGCTTAAGTGCTATAGAGGTATATCAGCAGTATGCTTCGAATCTGCATAAATTTAACTCAACACACTGGTATCTTACTGTTAACCAGAGCAAAAATGCGTCTGCATTGCTTGATTACAACGAGAATTACACTTATTATGCCTGCGCTGCTGATTTCTCAGAGAACGAGAACTGCACTGAGACAAGACAGATTGAGATATTGGAGCCAAGGTGCAGGGTTAAGGGCACTATCACAGACAGCTATGGCAGCTATGTGGCCTCTGAAGTGCAGATCCTAAATGCCACTGGCGCTTATATTGTCAACAGCACTGAGGATTATGACCTTGATGTGATCTGCGACAAGAAGTATAACATTGTTGTCAAGCCTAAGGAAAGCAATTTCAATAGTATCAAGCTAAACAATGTCACGATCAGAGAAGCTGTCAGTGAGTTTGTGCAGGTTGAGAATAATCCTCTGGGCATGGGCGCTCCAGACACAGGCAATTTTACTGAAGCTGTAACATGGAACCCTAATGCAACATTGAATTACACTTCAGTAACCATCAATTTCACTTATCAGGGCTTTAACCTTACATTCTTTAAGTGCTTGAGCTGGAACTTTACAGCGAGGAACTGCACTAATGATAACTGGACTTATATCGAAGATGTTCCTGATTCAACCTCAGAGCCTGCTTATTATGTTAGGACATTTATGCCAGGTGACCCTGCTGCTGGAGTTGTGAACAGCACTAGGATCGTCAGGTATATTGAGGTTTATGATGTTAGTGGGCTGAATGAGGCAGATAGAAGAGATGATGGTACTTTTGTAGGCAGGTATGAGAATGGAACAGATATCACTTTTGATTATCTTAAATCATACAGGATAGAGCTTTACCTAAACAATACACACAAGGGAGCAAACGGAATAATCAGGGATGCTTATTTTGATAATATCCCAGATGAGCTTGTTGTTGACATGAGCGGGCTTGATTCTCCGAACATAACTGAAGTGATACCTCAGGTCAAGATAAATAACCATAACGTAACATTAAGGAGCGGTTCTGTTCCTGGCACAAACAGGATTGACTGGAACGCTTCGTCTGCTAACAGGAAGGTTATTGAGGGACTTAAGACTGACGAACTTGTCAAATTATGGTTTGTTGTTGATTATGTTACAAGAGAGGTTGGAGAGGTAAATATCAGCTTTTATGGCGATGTTTCCGATACTGATATCGATGTTACTGGCAGGAACGCATTTATCACGCAAGGAGATGTGTATAGTCCTTATATCAACTTCACAGCTCCTACACCTGTTGATGGCGCTTCTATAACTAACAGGTCTTTTATAGCCAATGTCTCTATCTCGAATAATCTTAAGTCTGTGATATGGGACTTTAACGGGACTAACTATACTATGTATAATGACAGTTTGGTGTTGATGATGAATTTTGATAACAGGAGTGATTTAGGGGAGAATGATACTGTTGCTAAAGATATGAGTGGTAATGGTAATCATCCTACTTGGTATGGAGACTCAGATGGTAACAGCGCTTACGAACCAAAAGGTAAGTATGGAGGAGCGTTTGCATTTGATGGAAGTGGAGATTACTTTGTATTCCCTGACAGTCCTGATTGGGATTTTGGATCTAATAACTTTACGATGCAACTGTGGATTAATATGAGTTCTTATGCATCTTACAATTACTTCTTAAGCTCATCAAATAATGGTGGTCCTGGATGGTTATTAGATTATGCTGGAGGTAATGTTAGGTTATTCTCAACTTGGTTTTCCTATGTTCAGGTGCCTGCTTCTCTTCCAACCAATACTTGGTATCATCTTACTGTTGTTAAAGATGGAAACGCTATACGATTCTATAAAGATGGTGTTCAAATAGGAACAGATCAAATTGCAGCTGCAACATATAATAGTGACGGTAATGGTATATATGTCTGCTACGAACAAAGCGATCCAACAAGACAATTTACAGGAAAAATTGATGAAATAAGGATTTGGAATGGTCACGGCATGAGTGATGAAGAGGTGTACCAAAGTTATGTTTCTAATTTAAACAAATTCAATTCAACACAGTGGTATCTTTATGTTAACCAGTCAAAGAATGCTACAACACTATTGGATTACAATGATTATACCTACTATGCTTGCGCAGAGGATACTAGCGGTAACAGGAACTGCACTGAGGCAAGGGATATCACAATAAGCCATATCGCTGGGTATGATGGCTGCGGCATATTGGATATAGAGAATCATACCTATACTTTGGCTGCTGATGTTTCAAGTGCCGGAACCTGCTTTACAATAGCTGCTAATAATGTTACATTGGACTGTGCTGGGCATCTGATCAATTATTCACAATCAGTTACTGGTTATGGGGTGAATAATAGTGGCTATGATTATACTACTGTCATGAACTGTGAGATTGTGCAAGGGGGAACAGGTCTTGCGTCGCATTCAATATCTCTCTCAAATGTTTATACAGCAACAATATTCAATAGTTCAACTTATACTTTAACTGGGGATGATTATGGTATCTTAATAAGTTCGAGCAGTAAGATTAACCTATCAGAGAATGAGATAACTTCACTCAATGCAGATGCAATCCAAATATCTAATGGTGATAATAACTCAATCACAAATAACAATATTAATGCTAGCAACGGCATTTGGGGAGTACATATTATGGCTGGAAGTTCAAATAACCATTTAATCTCAAACTCGATTTTCTCCGGAGGTTCTGGTGTAAGAATATATGACAATTCTAATAATAATGAACTTCAAGATAATAATGTAACTGCAGTAGGAACAGCACTGACTATCCAGGGCATTCCTATTGGAAATTTTGCTGATAATAACAGTGTATCAAGAAATAATCTGACTTCAACTTCAGAAGATGCAGTAACGCTTATTGGTTTTGCAAGTAATAACATTTTTATCAATAATAGTCTAGGAGCTAACCAAAACTCAATTGAACTGAGTGTTTCAAGTGGTGGGTTTCCTGAAAATAATAATTTTACTAACAATAATTTGAATCATAATGGATTCGCATTAACCTTTTTATCAGAAGGTATTAATTTCACATACCTAATAGACCAGCAGATCAGGAACTATTCATTTGCTGGCAAAGGAGGCATTGTAATTGTCAAGAACTCTTCAGCTGGTGAGATAAGGATGCTGATGAACGGCTCTGGAGATGATTTCAGCAGCAATATCTCAGTCAGGAACAATACTGCATTTGTTGATTCTACCAATAGTGGTCTGAATAGATCAGCAAATATCACTTTCTATAACATCGGCAGCTTTGTTGCCCCCGTAATCCTAAGAAATGGTGTAGGGTGCAATGCAAATACTGTACCTAGCTGTTATAACTTGTCAAACCTTAATGCCGGAACTGTGATCTTCAATGTCAGCTATTGGAGCGAGTACAGTATAGGTGAAGAGGCGACTCAAAACATCATCAGCTCATGCACAAATATCACTGAGCCAGGGGATTATATCCTGAACCAGAGCATATCGTCAGATGGGTCATGCTTGCGCATCAATGCAAGCAATGTTACTCTTGATTGCTTAAGATATAATATTACATACGGTAAGACTGCTGTTGGCTATGGAATAAATGCAACTGAAAACCTTACCGGCATCGTAATAGAGAACTGTGATATCAGGCAGGGTGCCAAGATCGGAAACAATAATTACGGGATCTTCTTTGATAATGTCAATAATTCTGTGATAAGGAACTGTACTATAAACGCCACGGGAATAACCTTTGTTTATGGGATCTCTACGGTTGGCGGAAGGAGCATTACTTTTGAAAATAACAGGATATCAGCGAATTGCACCACATCTTATTGCTATGGCATCGATGTGGATACCAAGATAGTGAATATAACAAGGAACAGGATCTTTACTTATACAGGCGGTGATGTAGCTTATGGTATCAATTATCTGGAATCAAATATCACCATTAGCCATAATACGATAATTGCAAGAGCATTTGA
>JAHJBD010000181.1 GCA_018813725.1 Nanobdellota archaeon
ATTAAAATCTGTCCAGATGGAAGAACAGCTTCGAAGAGCAGCTTAATCTTTTTATTTCTATTTTTTATTATTTGATTTTTTAGAAACACAGAAATCTTATTTGATATCTACTTTGGAACATTTAGCCTGTCCAGGCATACCTGTCTCAAAGATAACTCTGATAGCACCAGAATTCCCATGCGCAGAAGCGACCTTTCCTTTTATCTCTTTCCCTGCAGGCGACTTCCATACAACTTCTTTTCCTACTAATGTAGTTGCTTTTTTCCTGTCTTCAACCCCTTCGACCTCAACGATCATATGGTTGCTAGACTGGACGTGTACGCTTCTCCTGAAATTTACTATCGTTCCTTTCATGAACTAAAAGAAAATCTAAGCTGTTTAAAAAGCTTTCTAATCGGAAGATATAAATATTATTAGGATTGTATAGATTGGATGCAGATCAGACTATACGGCGCAGCAAAGGTTGTTACTGGCTCTTGCTACAGCGTTACAGTAGGAAAAGATAAGATCCTTGTCGATTGCGGCATGTTCCAAGGAAGCAAAGAACTTGAAAAACTAAATTATGATAACCCTGGCTTTGATCCAAAAACCTATAAAGCAATAGTGCTAACGCACGCTCACCTTGACCACTGCGGCCGCATACCAAAGATTGTTAAGTATGGGTTTAAGGGCCCTATCTACGCGACTTCTGCGACAAAGGAACTTGCTCAGGTTGTCATGCTCGATGCAGCAAATATTGCAGCACATGACACGATGTATGAAAATAAAAGAAGGCGCCAGCAAGGTCTTGCTCCAAGAGAACCAATCTATACTGAAAATGATGTCAAGAATGCTTTGAAGATGTTCAAGAAAGTTGATTATAACCAAGTGATCAAAGTAACTGAAAAGATTACAGCCATATACCATGACGCAGGCCACATACTTGGCGCAGGCTCTGTTGAACTTAGGATTGATGATGGAGAGAAAAAAACAATAGTCTTCTCAGGTGACCTTGGCCAGATAGATACTCCGATTGTTAGGGACCCTGAAATCATCCAGACAGCAGATTACTTGTTTCTTGAATCAACTTATGGCGACCGGCTCCATCCTCCTATCCAGGAAAGAAAAAACAAGTTCCTCAAGATAATAAGAGAAACGTACAAAAAAGGGGGAAAACTATTGATCCCTTCCTTTGCGATTGAGCGAGCGCAAGAGCTCCTCTATAATATCAATGAGTTTGTGGAGAAAGGCCTTATGCCAAAGATGCAGGTTTTCCTTGACAGCCCGATGGCAATCAGGGCTACAGTGATCTTCAAGCGCCACCCAGAATTCTATGACGTTGAGATAAAAGAACTGCTTGATTCAGGGGATAACCCTTTTGTCTTTCCAGGTCTATCCTATTCCATGTCTGTTGAGGAATCAAAGAGCATAAGGGACATCAAAGAACCTTGCATAGTCATCGCAGGTTCAGGCATGGCAACAGCAGGAAGGATAAAGCACCATATCAAGAACCATATAAGCGACCCTAAAAACACTATCCTTTTCGTGGGCTACCAGGCATACGGTACATTAGGCTACTGGATCAAGAAGGGCGAAAAAAGGGTACGATTATTAGGCGAGGTTGTCAATGTGAAGGCAAAAGTAGAATCAATAGACAGCTTCTCAGCTCACGCTGATTATCAGGGCCTCCTTGACTGGCTAAAATTCTTTAACCCAAAACCAAAGAAAGTGTTCCTGACACACGGCGAACCAAAGTCAGCATTATCATTGTCAAAAAAGATCCAGAAGATGGGCATCCAAACTCATATCCCTGAGATGAAAGAATCTATTCTTCTTTAGAAAGGAACGGGCTTATTATTGAAAAACCTATTCTTAATACAAACTCAAGCAGGATTGTAAACCCCAGGTAATACACAATTGTCTTCCACATCTCCGGCAGTTGTTTTAGAACTTCAAGTGAACCCTGGAATGAAAAGTAGCTGATATCTACCAGAAACACACCAAGCAAAGCAAACGGCAGCATCTTTGCAAGATCTTTAGACAGGTCTTCTGTGAAATAGGCAGTTATCCTTACTGCAGCCACCAGTGCCATGGCTATAAGCAAAATTCCACTTATATCATTTGATTTTGAAAGGAATGCTAGTAAAGCAGTAATTATTCCAAACCAGAAGAATGAAAACAGCGGGAATAACAGAAGATATTCTATACAATAGAGTATGAGCTTTAACAGCTTGACAAAAAACCCAGTACCTTTGCCGCTATATTGCTGCAGATTCAAGTCAAAGATATCCCTGCTTGCAAGGAACCTGTAAAATTTGAATACAAAGAAAGCATATGCCACAATGCCTACTACAAACAAGACCAAGGGTTTAGTGACTGATTGAGCTTCTCCTAAGGAGAAATATGCCATAGTGACATTTTCCAGTACCATTTGTTTACCTCATTCAATGATTCAAAACTTAACATTTAAATATTTATTTATTTTCCCACATTGATACTAAATCTAAACAACAATGGAGGTGGTTTGGAATGAATGTCAAACCGATCGGCGAAAGAGTTTTGATAAAACCCGTGCAAAAGGAAGAGAAGACAAAAGGAGGCATCTATATCCCTGATTCAGCAAAAGAAGAAAAAAAGCAGGGCGAAGTTGTAAGCGTTGGCAGCTATAAAGATGGAAAAGATCTGCCTTTAAAGCCTGGTGATAAGATAATCTATGGTGGCTATAGCTCAGAGGATTTTGAGATGGACGGCAAAAAATACGTATTTATCGAATTTAAAGATATTTTAGCAAA
>JAHJBD010000182.1 GCA_018813725.1 Nanobdellota archaeon
ACATCTATGGCAACACCGCATGTCTCTGGCGCAGCATTGATACTAAACCAATACGCAAAACTTCAAGGAAATACACTGACACCTCATGAGGTTAAGGTAGCGCTAAACAGCACAGGAAAACTGATTGATGATACAGCAAACTCTGGGAAATCTTATTCTAGGATTGATGTTTACAGTGCAATCTCATCACTAAACACAGCCCCAAACATAACCTCATTTTATCCTTTATCTTCACAAAATATAATAGAGCCGCAAAACCAGACCTTTAACATAACCTACACTGACCTCAACAATGATGATATCACAATTGTGTGGTACAAGAACGGCACAGCAGTAGGTTCATCAGCAGAATACAATTTCACAGGCAATTTCTTTACCAGCGGCTCATATAATATAACAGTAATCATAACAGATGGCATAAATTCTACGCACCACTCATGGAACCTTACTGTAAACAACACAAATAGGCTGCCAACTGTCCAGTCTTTATTATCCTCCTCAGACCCAGGCAACCGTACTAATGGCACACTTACAGCAGATTGGATTACATCAGACCCAGACACTGACGACTCTTACCTAAACCAGACCAGATGGTACAATAATTCTATAGAACAAATACAGCTTGAAAATATGACTGAATTAAATTCAGCTAACACATCGAAAAATCAGCTATGGACAGTAAGTGTAAGAACCTTTGACGGTACAATATGGTCCAACTGGTCAAATGCATCCCTACAGATAAAAAACTCGATACCAGTTGTACAACATTTGCAGGATATCACTGTTCTTGAGAAAGCAAGGATAAACATATCAGTTAACGCAACTGACGAGGACAATGACCAATTAATATACATGATAAATGATTCTAGGTTCACCCAAAATATTGAAAACTTCACATGGACACCAAATCTCACACAAAGCGGGACCTACATAGTATCAATAAATGTATCAGATGGAGAAGTAGTGCAATGGCAAAATATTACAATCACAGTTCTAAACGCACCAGATTTTGACAATGATGGCAACCCTGACTATAATGACACTGATGACGATAATGACAATATACTGGATGGCCAGGATACGCTAGATGGCAATTCTTCAACTATAAACTCAACGGTCTCAATAATATTGCTAATAAATGATTCAACAAATATCACAAGAGGATTAAACAACACTCAAAGAGTAAACCTGACTGACCAAAGAAACAATTCAATCATATCATTCGACTGGAACTTCACAAGGTCAAGATTAACATTAAACTTCACGATTAACTATAATGCCTCAGCAGGAACAATCATCATCAACAAACTTGACTTAACAGGTCAACAAAAAACTAAGACCGTTTACATAAACAAATCAAGTGCTGCTTACAATTATATCTGCATAGCAGATTATGAGGTGCAATCGATCACAGAAATCACTGCTGACTGCACAGGTGCAAACGAAAAAAAAGTGCCCTGCACAGGAACTTTAGGACAATATACCTGCACTGACCTTGGGACAATATTCAAAGTGACTGGACTAAACCATTCAGCAGTAAAAGGCATAACAGTGACAACCAGTACTGGAGGTACAGGTGGCGGTGGCGGCGGTGGTGGAAGCAGCACTACCACAGCTATTGCTGTAAAAGAGCCATGTGTTGAAGACTGGACTTGTAATCCTTGGTCAGAATGTATAGACGGAAAAACTAAAAGAGCCTGCGCAGATATAAACAGGTGCAAGACAGAGCTAGATAAACCTGAAACTGAAAAAACATGCACACCAGAACCTGTTTTAGTCCAGATACCAGAAATTAAAGAGCAGCCTCAACCAGCACAAGAAACAGTAACTCAACCACAACAACCTGTGGAGCTATCAGCACCATTCAACTTCACACCAATCCTGATTATGACCTTATTACTGATATCAGCAGCCTCCATAATCCTTTTATTCCCAAAAATAAGGTCAAAGATCACTGACAAGAAACTTCATCACCATATCAACAAATATCTAGAAAACCATTCAGAAAAAGAGATATATTCAAAGCTTATGAAGACTGGCTGGGGCAGAGAGATAATAAAAAAGAAAAACCCTAAATGATCTTGTATACCTTGTCGTTCTTCCGCACTTTCCCGATCTTTACTGCGATGCTTGAGCCCTTTTTAGCGCTTTTTACATCCTTATGCTGGGCTTGCATACTAGTAACATCAATCTCAACAATACCTGTTGTAGGTCCCTGCACCATCAGGTGATCCTTTAGAGATAACCCGCCAGATTCAATAAGTATCTCTGCAGCCTTCACTTTGTCAAAATAATTAACAACCTTGCCGATATACTCTTTTTTCTTAGTTGCCTTAGAACCATAAGCCTTGCTCCATTCACCCATAGGTTTTCCCATATAAAACCCTGTTGAAAACCCTCTGTTGTAGACTGTTTTAAGCCGTTCATACAATTTGGCAGTATCAGCTTTTTGATTATCGATCGCTTCCCTATAGCATTCAGTTACAACCTTGACATACTCAGGAGAACGGTTCCTTCCTTCGATCTTGAAAACATTTATGCCAGCAGAGATCAGCTTATCTATAACCTTGATCGTGCACAGATCCTTTGGAGAAAGAACAAAATCCTCACCAAGTTCAAACGAGTGCTTCTCTTCTACATCTTTCACAAGATATTGTCTCCTGCATGGCTGAAGACAGTCTCCCCTGTTTGCGCTTTTCCCAAATACCTCTTGTGAAAGAAAACATCTCCCTGATACAGAGACACACATAGCTCCGTGCACAAAAGTTTCAATATCAACCTTTAAATTATCCTTTTTGATACTCTTGATTATATTTGTGATCTGCTCAATATTAAGCTCTCTTGCAAGATTTACACTTGTTATCCCCGGAAACTTATTTTTATACTCTTTCAGCGCAGCATAACTGCTGACAGACGCTTGTGTAGAAAGGTGTATAGGAATCTTAAGCTTTGAACATTCAGCAAAAACAGAATAATCCCAAGCGATAACAGCATCTATCTTTGCTTTTTTAGCTTTCTGTAAGATATCTAAGATATTCTTTTGCTCATCATCATACACTATAGAATTTAATGCAAGGTATGCCTTAACTTTATTCTCATGGCAAAAAATGACCACTTTAGAAATTTCATCAACAGCAAAATTCTTGGCATTGGCCCGCATATTATGCTCTTTAACACCAAAGTATATAGCATCTGCTCCAGCCCTAACAGCGGCTCTTAAAGATATCCAATCTCCTGCAGGGCTTAATAATTGAGGTTTCATAAGGAAGAAAATCAAAACAGATTATAAAAACTTATTCCTTTACAAAGTCGCCGTAAAGCTTTTTAGCGCAAGGCATGCAAAGTCCGTGGCTTAGGTTTATTGCTCCAAGGTCTGCTAGATAAGTATTGATATTGACCCACTTTCCTTTTCCTAGGTCAACTCCAGTGTCGTCTCTTACAGAATGGCATGAAGCGCATATAGGGATAAGGTTCCCAAGTGACCTTGTCTCGTTTACAATAGTACCTGCGATACCCATGAACTGCCTGTCAAGTATCATAACGTCATACTCTAGCGAAGCAAGTGCAAGATTGCCACCTTCAATAACATATCCTGTATCACTATGGCTAAGGTTTCCATCAACATGCATCTTAGCTTTGAACTTCTGCCTTGGATGCTTTGGGTCACCTGGGTCATACATCTTCCTAAAATATTCGGCATTCCTCGAGGCTTCAGTATCTCCAATATTCAGTGACGAACCAGTGCCTGGAAGCATATCTTCAAATCTTAATCCCTTGTAGAAATCTTCCTGAGAATATCCTAGCACTTTTTCACACGAAGGGCTGATATACTCAAAAGTCCCGTCAGGCCTTTGCCAGAATATCAAGCTTGTAGCCTTGTCAGCCAAAAGCTGGAATTTGTTTTTTAATGATCTTAAGTTATCAGTATACCTTATTCTTTCAATTGCGCTTTCCACTACTGCAGCTATCTCTTCAGCTGTTTGGATATCAAGATGCCTTGTTCCATTAGCCTTTTTCTTTCCAAGTGCGATTGTACCGATAACATGACCTTCATTATCCTTTAAGGGTGCAGTAACATATGCAGCCATACCTTTGTTCTTCAGCTTTGGCTCTTCACCAGGCCTGATCTTGTGGTATATTGTCCTTGCTTCAAGCACTGCTTTTCTTCCGATGCTGCTGCTGTCTTCATTCAAAGGTATTTGATAATCTTCAATGGCTTGCCGTCTTTCTTCTGCTGTCAAGTTTGGATTGTAATGGTCTTTTGCCACTAAGGTAGGTACGCCTGCAGTATCCTCAACAAAAGAGATTGTGAATGAGTCGTAAGGAAATCTGCTGCCAGCTACTCTTTGCGAGATATATCCTATCAGTGAATCAAGAGTCTTGGCCTGCATAACATCAACAACAAGGTCGTGCACCATCTTGAACCTAGCTTGAAGTGCTTTTGTCAGATGCTTGGCTTGTTTTAGTCTACCAATTACTATTTCTCTCTCTTCATCAGAAAGTCTATTGATAATCTCAACTAAATCTGTCATACTATTTGGAGACCTAGGACCCTTTATAAACCTTTGGGTTATTACTATCAATTAGTGACAACAAAAAGGTCTCTTCCTGTTCAAAGCTCATCAATATTCAATACCTTGATATCCTCGTCTATCCTTGGACATGCAGTATTTACCCATGCCTCGATAAATGGGAAGTTTTCAAGCTGTGAGAAATCCAATGTCTCAAACACAAAATAATACAGTTTTTTATCATATTTGTTGAGCTTTTTCTCAATAACATCAATATCCACCTTCTGGCCCTTTTTTGAGCTGATAAGTACGCCCACAGTTGAGGCTGAATGGAACTTGATCAGCGCACCTTGCTTCTTTTTCTTATATCTCTCGACCACTTCATCATCTAATTTTTTAAAGCTTCCAGATATTGGATTAAATGTAAATACCTGCTTTCCTGTCTTCATGCCAACAGCAATCGGATGGAACCTGCCGTCACCGATGTAAAGGAAAGCTTCAACCTTTTCCTTTAGATCAACAGCAGCACTTGCATTACATCCAAGTATCTGACCCAGATTCTTCTGGTTTCCTGGTGAAATCAAAGTCTTGATACCTTGCTTTGCTAGATATTTTTCAACATCCTTAAGCAGCGAAACAAACTGGATAGAAGCAACCAACCCTACTTTCTTTGGCAGTTTACCTATCTTTTCAAGATCAATTTTGCCAGCATACTTTGCATTTATGAATACTGTTTTCATATTATCCTTTTGTCTCTTGATCATATATAAATATTACCTGATAGTATACCTAACCTTATCTTCTTCATGATAGATGATCAATGGTGTTCCAGTCTCCATCCTGCGCCGCATACCAAGCATACTATCAAGAAGATTAGCCATTATAACATAGCATGTAGGCTCTCCATCCCAGTTGCAAAGCTGGCTTTCAATGTTATAATACTCCATACCTTGTATCCTGAATACACTGGCAACCTCGGCAGATAGCTCCATAACCACCAAAAATTCTTCAGAGAATATAAAATTTACCGAAGAATTTATAAATAAATATTACAAAATAAAGATTATGACAGAATTAAAGAAAGTCTTGAATTTTCCAGTAATCCTATTAATAACGATCAATTCGATCATGGGTACAGGAATATACTTCCTTCCAGCCCAAGGCGCAAAATGGGCAGGGCCTGCATCATTGATATCATGGGTGATCATGTCTCTTGTTGCAGTCTATATCAGCATGTGCTTTGCAGAGCTAGTATCCATGTTTCCAAAAGCGGGCGGAGTATATGAATACTCAAAACAAGCATATGGCAGGTTTATCTCATTTATTGTAGGCTGGATGACCTTGGTATCAGGAAATATTACCATTGCAATGCTCATTGTAGGGGGAATACAATACCTGCTGCCATACAATCTACCTGTTGTAAAGATTGGCTTATCGCTTTTCTTTATAGCCCTCTTTAATTTCATTGCATTCAGAGGCATGCAAACATCTGCATTTATGCTTATCACTTTTTCTGGGATAACGATAGCGATGGTGTTTGCGCTTATCTTCCCTGGCCTATTTACCATGAACGTCTCAAATCTAAATCCGTTCTTTGTATATCCAGCAGCAAGCATATTCATAACATTATATTTTATCCAAGAGACTTTTTTTGGCTGTGAGTCTGCAACGTTCCTTGCAGAGGAGACGAAAAATCCAGAAAAGGTCATGCCAAAAGCCTTGATCACAGGGACAGTTGCGATAGCTGTGATGGCAATATCACTTTCCTTCGTTGCTATGGCAAATATTAAATGGAATATATTCGGACAGTCAAGTGCGCCTCTGGCAGACCTTGGCGGAGCGATATTCGGGCCTTTCGGTTCAACAGTGCTTACATTATGGATATATCTGGCAATAGTTGGCGCAGTCGCCTGCTGGGTTGTATCATCACCAAGGCTTATACTTGCGCTTGCAAGAGACAGGCTTTTCCTGAGGCAGTTTGCAAAGATCCATCCTAAGTTTCATACACCCTACAAAGCGATTATCCTTCAATTTCTAATAACCTCATTCATTGTTGTTGCAGGATCAGGTGCATATAGGACTTTGCTTTTATTGCTAATTCCTATGGTAGTACTTGTATACACAGCAGTCTTGTTTGCAGTTGTACGTTTAAGATACAAGCAGCCTGATCTTAAACGGCATTTTAAGGTACCCTTTGGCAAGACTGGTCCTATCGCAATAATCCTATTATTCTTCACTTTCTTAGGTATCTGGTTAAAGGTTGAAGAAGATTCTTTTAGGATTTTATTCCTCGCAATATCATTAGTATTGGTAGGTATACCGCTTTACTTCCTTATAGAATTGTATTATGATCCAAAGATGATCAAGAAAGTTGATGACATCCTTGCAACCTTTGTATGGTTTGGCGAAGGAATACTTCTCCCAAAACCTATAAGGAATCGTGTGCTTAAGATGCTTGGAGATATCAAAGGGAAAACTATCCTTGAATTTGGCTGTTCTGTCGGGACATTGACACAGCACTTGGCCAAAGGTGTTGGCCCAAAAGGAAAGGTCTTTGCTACAAATATCTCTCACCACGAAGCCGAAATCACGAGGAAGCGAATGCTGGTCCACAGGCACGTCACAGTCATCCACGATCCTCAGCATCATAACCGTGTTCATCCAGACATACCCAAGGTTGATTTGGCCGTATCCATAGGAATGCTTGGCTATCTGCAAGACAAGCAGAGGGTATTGAAAGAGATCAACAAAAGGCTAAAGATCGGCTCCATAATCTGCTTTGTAGACTATGATAAGTTCTTTGACGTTATACCAAATATCGAATGGGTAAGGGACGAAGATCTGCTTAAAAAAGAGTTTGAGAAAGCAGGTTTCAGCGTGGAAGTCAAGAAAAGGCAAGGCTTTGCCTGGAAATATATCTATATCTTTGGTAAAAAGGTTAAGAATGT
>JAHJBD010000183.1 GCA_018813725.1 Nanobdellota archaeon
CAGACAGTCTGGCCCTGACCTGTTAGGTTAAAATTGTTGACTTTTGCTATCCTTGTCTGGTCTGCCCTAATTATAGGAACGCTGTCTGAAAGCTGGATATATTTTACGCCATTCATCCTAACTTCGATGTTCGGATCGCTCAAGAGCTGTTCTAAAGTCGCCTCATCAACAGTTGCTGAGTATGCGTCTATCGCTGAATACTGCCGGTCTATATCTATATCCAATGGTATTTGTGGTTCCTGTGCTGACTGTGCAGACATTGCCATCTCTCTAGTAGGCTGTTTGTGGATGACTAGAACAGAGATATCTTTTTCTGCTGCAACCATAGAGCAGGATAAGATGATTAATAACAGTAGGATAAACGGTTTCATCTCTGGTCCTCTAACAGCTCTTTCATGAACTTCTCTATCTTTCTTGACATGACCCAGCCTTCATCCCGGCAGAGCTTATTAAACTTATCATAAACCTTAGAATCAACATTCATCGAGATTATTTTTCTTGGCATTTTTCTTAGTTATATAATTTTATATAAACTTATATAAACTGATATTTAAATGTTGTGGTTGGGTTCTTGGCTAGTGATATAAAGATTGAGTAGAATAGGGCAACTGTCTACAGATGTTATTAATGGAAAGATTTATAGCTAATATATGATATATAAATCCATGTTGATCAGAAAAGATTTAGGTATTTGAGGATATTATGAATAACAATGTTTCAAAAGAGATTGAAAGTAAATTTTTTGTCCCTGCCAAGTATAGCAGTAGGTTTAATGCGATAAGAAGGAATAAAATACAAATTCTCAAGAAAGCTGATCAATTATTGCGCGCTAAAGGGATTAAACTGGATACAACAATAAGACAGCATATGCAAAAAAAACATCGCGCCTATGTGTATTTTGACCTTAGAGATATGCAATTTTACCATGCAGGAATCTCATTAAGTGTTAGATACATGGGCAAGTGGGGATTTGGCTTTACTGTTAAACTGCCTACACAAGAAGGAATTGAACAAAGGATTGAATTTGATGACTCAAAATCCGCAGAATATCTTGGCAAAGCAGCAATAATTGAAGAACAGGCCATTAATACACTTTTAGATTTTGGAAGTACAGAGTACCATAGATTTGAGCATAAAAATGAGAAGATGATAGCAAAATTTGTAGCCCATTTGAGAGCAGCTTTGCGTAATGAAGATTCGATCATAAGTAAAAGACTCAGAGCCAAAGGATTGAGCATTTCGCATAGAACCCTATTAGAACTTGAAAGGTTTGAAGATGCATTTATTCGAAAATCTCTAAAAAGAACTGCATTTAATGTGTACCTTGAAACATGTGAGTTTAGGGTTAATGGCAAGCCAATGGGATATTTCACATTCGACCAAGTAATGGACCAGGATAACCAACTGCTATTTTATGAAGCAGAAGTTGAGATTAATGAGGAAACACCAACACATTTAGAGATATATAAAGCAATACAAAAGGCAATGAGTGAATCACTTGCAGGTATTGCAATAGTAGGTGACAAACTTTCAAAATATCAAAGAGTTGTCAATATGCTCCGTATTGTTTAATATTTAAAATGGCAAACATATGCTGGCCAAATTAAACGATAAGCATAGAAGAATCCTAAGTCAATACACTGACACTGCCCACTATCCTAGTCTTATCAAGCATGGCTGAGCCTATCCCCTGGCCAACATAAAAAGATTTCTCGTTCATCACTCCAGATAAAACGTCAAATAAACTCACTCTTCTTTCAAATGGTGTAAGTTCAATTGTTGTGTTCAGCTCTTTCTCGAGCCATGCGACTGCTTCATACCTTCCGCCTAGTTCATCGATCAGGCCAAGATCTAATGCATCCTTGCCGCCCATGATCTCTGCTTGGTCAAACCCTTCTGAATTTGTCAGGTTCCTGTTTGCCATTACATCTGAAAGGAAATATTGATAGATCGTGTCAAGATGGGTCTGCAAGAGAAGCTCTTCTTCAGCTGTCATCTCCTTTAATGGAGAACCGATATCCTTGTATTTTCCTGCCACCAGTCTTCTGTAGG
>JAHJBD010000184.1 GCA_018813725.1 Nanobdellota archaeon
AAATAAGGTTGAAGCTGTCCTTGACCACAAAAAGCAGGCATTGTCAAGCGGAGAGGTCATAATATGGTTTGACAGCTATCTTGAGCAGGATTATGAGAATAGATGGGAAGAGACACCTATGCTGTTGTTCATCAGGACATTGTTTGACAAATGGCTTTATCACGGCTATACTGAAAGGTTTGAGCAGAGGATTACGCACCTTACCTATCAATGGTATCATCAGATAGAAAAGTTTTTTAACTTCTATACTAATTATAAGGTTGTAAGCAAAATACCTGGGTTTGCGCACTGAGAATGGTCGAGAAAAAATTTGTTGTGGAAGGGTTAAGGTTTTCATATTCTGGACCATTTGATGTTGTAGAGTTCTATAGATACATTGACAAGTGGATAGTTGATCATGGCATGGAAAAGGAGATCAAGAAAAAGTCTGAACATGTGACTTCTAAAGGAAGGAAGATTGAGTGGCTGATTGAGATCTGGATGCAGCCGATGGACTATGCAAAACAGGTAGTAAGGTTAAGGGCGCTTTTTGATCATGTGACTGAAGCTAAGATCAAAGGCAGGAAATTGAATAAGGTTGAGGCGCTGATCGATATTGATGCAATTCTTGAGACAGACATTGAAGGAAGATGGGAACAGAAACCTTTGTTTTATTTTATGAGGGCTGTATATGATAAGCTTGTAAATAAGTTTTATACTAATAGGTTTGAGGGAAAGCTTACTGCAGATGCATACAGGCTGCATAAGGACCTTACAGAATTCTTCGGCAGTTATAAGCATATTTAGTTATTGAAAAATTATCCAAGAATCCTTTAATTCTTAACATTCGCGTTAGGGTGAGGAGAATGAATACCCTAGTTAGGTTTGGGATAGCTCTTGGCAGTGAATTATAGTTATCTTTTTAACCTGAAAAATATCTGTATCTTATATGGACGATAAAGATAAGGCATATCTGTGGCAAAGCTTGGCAACTATTGTTGATGAATATCCTGATGATTATCTATTGAAGCTGCGTGAGATGATATTGGTCCGAGCTTTGTATGTTGCTTCTGTTGACACACGTGAGCCAAGAGATTACAGCGCAATGGTGGATACTGATCGTGCAATAGCAGAATACCTTGAGGAGAAGTGCGGCGATGGCCCTTATGATGGAAGGGGAGTGGATCATGACCGTTTTGTCGAGCTTGCAGTGCGGGTGAACAGGCTTGCTCTCACGGCACAGGATAACTTCTGCATGGGCGGGCTTTCACTTAATAGGTTCAAGAATTTCTGTGAACTTGCTGTAGAGGTGGTTGATGCCACTTTCAATAAAGATCCTTGTTATGAGAGTTCAACCTTGCGGGATATCAGGGAAGTTAGAAAAGTGCTTTCATCCTAATAAAAATATTTATATAGGCACTCTCAATTCTTGGACTTGTATTGCGCGGGGGTAGCAAAGCCTGGTAAAATGCGCAGGACTTAAGACACTTGCAGCTGTACTGTAAGATATCCTGTCTCTTAGTGAGTTCGTGGGTTCGAATCCCATCCCCCGCATAGTTCTTTTGCGTCTTGGGATTAGAACCCACTAACTATATCCAGTATGAATCCTTTTCAAGCATAAAACATAAAGAAAATTAAAGCAGTTTAGAACGTTCGTCTTATTTCAAGACGCCTGCCTCACGATCTCAAACGCTGTCGTGTTGTCTTTCATCAGGTTAGCTCTTCCGCAGTATGGGCAGATAGGTTTTCTGCTGATTACCCGTTGCATGGTAAACTTGTAACTGCAATCCTTACAGATAACCTGTATCCGCTCAGGCAATGGCTTTATCTCAGGCTTTTCAGGCACCTTTAGGGAAATGATGAGCTCTTCTTCGACCTTGGGCTTTCTTGCAAAAAAATAAGCAAAACCTTTCATTGTATTTACCTCATTTGGAATTAATCCTGTGATAAATTAGTATATTCCTCATCACACTATCCTGATATTAAGCTCTTCACCCATCTTTTTCATTTCGTTAAACTGCTTGCTGGTGCTATTTTTTCCTAAGATCCAAGGTGATTTTACACCAGTCATTATTGTCATCACGCAGATCTTGCCTCTCATATGCTCGCTTACTCTTGCGCCCCATATCACGTTTGCATCTGGGTCCATGCTTTCTGTGACTAGTTCACCGATAGTCTCTACTTCCTGCAGTGTCATGTCAGGCCCGCCTTCTATGTGGATCAATGCGCCGTGAGCACCCTTGTGGCTGATATCAAGCAATGGATTTGCAAAAACTCCTTTTACAGCTTCTTCTGCCCTTCTTGATGTATCTGAAACTCCTATACCAATTGCTGCCACGCCGCCTGCTTTCATTATTGACCTTACATCAGCAAAGTCAAGGTTTACGAGTGATGGAACTGAAATAGTCTCGACAATGCCCCTTATCATGGTTGCGATGAGTTCGTTTGCAACTGCGAAAGCTTGTTGTACTGGTAGGTTTCCTGCTATTGCTACAAGCCTGTTGTTGTCAATAACTATCACTGTGTCTGAATATTGCCTTAATTGCTGCAGGCCGAATTCAGCCCGGTCTATCCTGGCACGTTCAATCTTAAACGGCATTGTAACTGTGCCTACCACTATTGCGCCAATCCCTTTTGCTATGCTGGCAACATATGGGGCAGCTCCAGTGCCTGTGCCTCCTCCCATACCAGCGCAAACAAAGATCATGTCTGCTCCTTTCAAAGCTTCTTTTATCTGGGTTTGGGCTTCTTGTGCAGCTTCAGCGCCTTTTGCAGGAAAGCCTCCGCATCCAAGACCTCTGGTCACATTTTTTCCAATAAGGAATTTAGTATCTGCATCAGTAAGATTAATGTGCTGCTGGTCAGTGTTGCAGGCTATTATGTCTGCACCTTTTATCCCTTTGTTGTACAGCCAGCTTACCATATTATTGCCAGCTCCTCCTACGCCAATCACCTTTATGTTGGCTTTTCCTATCATCTGTTCTTCTGTTGAATAGTTTTCCATCTAATCATCCTCCATTTTTGCAGCTATCGCTAGCTTGCACTATCGCGATAATAAGTAACAAAGAAAATCGCAATTATTTCTTCCTTATTTCTCAATAAGGCGCCATCTTGCATAATATAACTAATATATAAATGTTCGTATTTTTATAGGGATTCGTATACTGGTACTGCTATCTTTGCTTATTTTAAGGTCAAATTCTTAGGACCAATTGTATTTTTGTCGTAGAGAACCTATCTGTATTATTGTATTCATGATTAATTGCATTAAATACATTTAAATATAGGATTCTCTTGCATCTTAAAAAAGGTGATCTACATGGCTTCGACTCCAAAAGGACCTCAGAAAATGAAAATAGATTATATCATAGACAGAGGTATTTATGATGCATACGTAAAAGCATGCAGCCATAAAGGATATGCACCTCAAGTAATTATAGAAAAACTGATGCAACGGTATATCAATACTGGGCAAGCCTGATTTTTATATGGATATCTGGACCATAATTCTTAGGTTTATTCTGACTTTTCTGCTTGCACTATTTTTTGGCATACAGAGGCAAAGGTCACATAAGCCTGTCGGTTTTGGAACGTATGTTTTTGTAGCCATTGGATCGTGTGGCCTTGCAATTATCGCTGTCACCCTTGCGCCAGATAGTCCTTTTGGACTTCTTGCTTCAATCGTTTCAGGTATTGGATTTCTCGGTGCTGGAGCCTTGATAAAGACTACTGATAAGATATTTGGTTTTACATCTGCTGCAAGTATCTGGCTTATCGCAATATTAGGTCTTTGCATCGGTATCGGTGAGTATGCTGTCGGTGGTGTACTTTATTCTCTGATATTCTTTGTGCTCGTGATTGACAAGGAATTTGAAAAACGAGGGATGGGGTCATACCAGCGTAAGGTTGTGATCACTACCAATAAAATCATCAAGGAAAAAGACATAACAACATTGCTCCAAGCTGATGCAAAAAAGTTTCAACTTATAACAATAGAGATAAGTAAGGCAGAGAGCAGTCTGATCTTTACTTATCTCGTGGAAGGAAGGAAAAACTATATAAATTCAATACCTAAGATACTGTTTGAGAAAGATTGGCTGAAGGCATGCAAGATAGAGTGATCTCTTTGTATATGTCAATTTGGTAATTTCAATATCTTCTAACTTATATAAGTAATATATGATATAGAAGTTAGGAATATATGATTCTCTGCCATTCTATATACTCAGTTTACATTAACGGAGGCAATAAAATGGCAAAAAAACAAAATGTGGCAACACCAGCATTAGAACAAACAGTTGAAGTAAGTGCAGTACAGATAAGGAGAGACGGTTGTCTGGACGTAGATAGGCAATACTATGGTGGTTTGATAACAGACGAACAGTCGGCAGTGATGGAATATCAATCATTTAAAGGTGTTGAGCCAATAGATGGTGAGCTATCAATAGATCTAGTTGGATTGGATTTTACAGAACTTAAAAGTTATTTAGGAGACAATTATAAACCTGGTCAGGAATTGCCAGAAGCAGCATTAGAATATCTTAATGCAGTTTTTGAGCAAAATCAGGATAGGTATAAGCCAGCTGATCAGCAGCCGATCGGCGCTGTGGAAGCAACAGGCAAATATGCCGGAGCACTTTCTGCAAGGATAGATAATCTTATGGCAGAATACAGGCTTGAGAAAGCTGCACTGGATGTACAGCACAAACTGAGAGAAGATCACTTGGCTAGAAAAACTGAGCATGTGATCAATCAGCAGCTTAGGATGGCTTACGAAGAGAATGCTAAACAATACAGGTCTGATATGAAAACTCTTGATGAAGCGCTTGGAGTACAGCAAGGGATGTTTAATCAGGATGGTCTTGTAGCATTTACATTTAACAAAGGCGGCTTAACATACGAACTAAAGCCTTACAAGAATCCAATGCAGCAAGCTGCATAATTCTTTATTTTTTATTTTAATATATGATCTGGTAATTAAAAATGGCTAAATTGGAAGACCTTGTAGAAAGCACACACATAAGTGAGGCAGAACTTGCTAGAAATAGCTTTATCGAGCGGAACATACTGAATATTGCAAAGAATGCATTTAATAACGAAAACATTGCGTCTATAGGGTCATCAGCAAGCGGTACATATATCCCTTGCAGGGAATATGGCGGGATTTCAGAAGATATTGATCTTGAGATTGTTGGTAATTATGATCTTATGGATACTCTACCCGTCATTATCGGTATGAGGGAGCAGATAGTTGATGTATGTGAAACAGCATTAGGATTAGAAGGGCTACACCTTGAACTCCGAAAAGCTGAACATCACCCAGAAGCTGGGTACAAGCAGGTATTTGTTGAAGTCATGGATGGAGATAATAAGGTTATAAAAATCGATTTTAATTATGCTGATAAAGAGGATGGAACCTCATGGTACAGGCCAGTGTTTGAAGGACAATTAAATTATCTGCTTAGAAATATTAATCCTGATGAGCGTGTTGAAGCTAGAGATTATATTGTTTCCCAGATAAGGGCATTCAAGCAAGCACTAAAGGACCATAACGTGTATAGCACAAGAGATGGTGGGCTAAAAGGTGTTGGTGCAGAGCAGTTGATAGTAACCCTTGATACTGAAGCGACAAACTTGGATGAACTTAAGGAAGACGTAAATGTTGGCACAGCACTCAAGAAGATAGATGAACAAGGCATGGGACTTGAACTTTATCATCCAGTCAGGTGTGATAGTCTTACTGAAAGCTTGTATAAGAGACCTAAGGGTGTCAGCGGATGGAATAAATTGCTTAGCCTTGCTGAGCATTACCAAGAATTCTTACCAGAAAATTCAGCAATACCCTTTTACAATCCAACTGAAAGGTATGCTCTTATGCTTAATGCTGCTTGAGAACCTGCATTATCTTACCAATATCCTTACCACTGAAACCTGCCTTAGCAAGCGCTTGTCCTGGATTGTCTGAGTTTCCTATGGCCTGTTTTATCTTTAAAGCTTCGTCTTTTGGGAAATTTCTGAATAGTGTACCTACATTGAATTTTGGCTGTTCTTTCTTTTTGATTATTGGGACTCCATCTTCAAATACAATTGATCCGCCTGCTTTTAGCTCTTTGGCACTGACAAGCACAAGAAAACCTGTCTGAAGGAAAAGATAAAGTTCACGTGTTGGCTTCTTTGAGCTATGTGCTGATTCTAATAGGTCACAGAAGTTTAATAATAGGCAGTCTATGTAAAATTCACCATATTCGTCCACCTTATTTAATAAGTTCTTTACCAATGTGTTTAATGCTTTCTGTGCTTCTTTTGGGTCTTGGGATTTATGTGCAATCTCAAATATGTTATAGAAATTAAGCATATCCATGTGTTTGCTTATCAAGAATGCTACGTATTCTCTCTCGGGTTTTGCAAGCTCTAGCTCTTCAAAGAATCTTTTCCTGCCTTCAAGTGATGCCTTTAGGTCAAGAAGGTACCTTATTGCCTTTTGATAAAAGTCAATCTTGACCTGTGTTGTCTCTTTGGCAAGTTTCTGTTTAAATCTCTCGATGTCTTCTTCTATTGCGATCAATTCATCGTCAAAATAGTGCTTACCGTAGTCTGCATGAAATATGAACCTTGAGATGCCTTTGATGTTATCTCTTTCTACATCATGCATAAGGTGGATAAAGTTCTTAAGCTTGCCTATATCATGAAAGAGGCATGCAAAGAAAAGCAGTTCTTTTCGTGTGTGTTTACCTATCTTCTTGTTAAGATGTGTATCTAGTTTGAAAGGCAGGACTGATAATGCTGTGGTCAGTGCCTGTACATCCAGTTTTCTGTGAGATTCTTGCAGATAGATGAAACTGTAAAGTCTTTGCAGTACATTGACAACCTGTAATGAGTGTTGAAGTGTAGAAACATTTCCATGGTATTCTGGGTCTTCTTTTAATTGCTTTAAGCCTTCAAGCTCCTTAAGCAAGTTTCCTTCCTCAATCTCGATCTTTTGCAGCCTGGGCACAATCTCGCCGCCAAATCTGGCTGTGTAATAATCAAGAATCTTGACTATTTTTGAGTCCATAGGGTAATCTTGGAACTATTCATTTATATTCTTTTTGCTTTCAGTAACTTTTATAAACCTTAATTTAATCCTTCACTTAGTGCCTCTGTGGCTTAGTGGTATAGCGCCACCTTGGTAACTTCAATAAGTTTAGAAGTCCAAATAGGTGGAGGTCGCGAGTTCAATTCTCGCCAGAGGCTTTTAATGGGCTCATAGTCTAGCGGCTATGACGCCACCTCGACAAGGTGGAGGTCCCCGGTTCGAATCCGGGTGGGCCCATACAAACATTTAAATATCAACAAATTCTATGAAAGCCAGTAGAGGTGATTTTATTAAAAAGGGCAATATCCTATTCTGGGCAGCTTTTGGTGCCTTGACTGTAATAGTGTACCTACTTTTAAGACCATTCTTGATAACCATACTAACTGGTGGAATAATTGCATATCTTTTTTATCCAGTGCATACTCTTCTTAGAAAGCATATAAAGAAAAATGCGTTATCTGCTTTTTTGGTTACAATCTTGATCCTCATACTTGTTACAATCCCTTTGTCTTGGCTATTTACGCAGATGATCGGGGAAGCTAGAATTAATTATTTTGTGGTTAAGCATACGATTGACTCTGGAATAGCGGGCTGCGATACAAACGAGGTGATATGTTTAGTGGTCAATGCTTTCAACAGTATAATTACTACACCTATCTTTAAGAATTATTTTGATTTTGGCCTTGAAAAGATGACAGATTTTCTGGTAACAAGCGCATCTGGTTTTCTTTTAGCAATACCGAGGTTCATCTTGGATGTTTTTATCATGATCTTTGTGATATTCTTCTCTTTAAAAGATGGTGAAAAATTCGGTGGGCAGTTGAAAAGAATCCTTCCATTCAGTAAAAAGTCTAAGGATAAGCTCCTGAAGCAGATAAATGATATGACGTATGCTGTTGTTTATGGGCTTTTTGTTGTTGCTTTGATAGAAGGTTTTCTTGGGGGAATAGCATTTTGGATCTTTGGTATACCTGCTCCAGTGTTCTGGGGCGTAGTCATGTTTATTCTTGCTGTCATACCTATTCTAGGGCCGCCGATGGTCTGGGGTCCTGCTTCCTTAATATTGCTGCTCCAGGGTTTGAGCAATGGAGACGGCAGCCTCGTGACAAAGGCAATCCTGTTGGCATTGTATGGTTTCTTGATAATACTACCGATTGATATATTCTTAAAGCCGAAGATTATCGGCAGCCGAGGAAAATTGCACCCTGCAATTGTTTTGTTAGGTGTTTTTGGCGGTGTTTTCATGTTTGGCATAATGGGCGTAATAATTGGGCCAGTAATCCTTTGCTTGTTTACGACATTTATAGATATCTATGAGAAAGAGATAGCATGAAGTTTAAAGCCAAAGATATGGATATTGCAACGGGTGGAGTGCTAGTTGCCATTATGCATCAGGACGATGCTAAGCTTATGGACCTGCATACTTTAGATAGGGTCAAGCTCAGCAAGAAAGGAAAGGTAGAGACTGTTGTGCTTGATATTGCTGAATCTGAGAAAGCTGTGCCGCGAGGTTATATTGGTGTATTTGAAGAGGTTATTGATTCTTTGAATATTAGAGATGGCCAGGAGCTTGAACTGATACCAGCAAGAAAGCCGCTGTCTATTGAGCTGATA
>JAHJBD010000185.1 GCA_018813725.1 Nanobdellota archaeon
ACAGGATTATAAAATGAAATTATTTAGCGGTGAAACATCTCAAAAAATGTGGGAAGATATAAATAAAGCCAGATCAATAGATGATCTGAAATGGGCTTTATATGAGGTTTGTTGCCGGATGCAGGAGCTTGAGGACAAACTTTATAAGTCTTGTGATCCTGCGAGTGTTAAACTTGACCATAAACCTTGGGATAAATAAATGAAAAACTTTAGCGAATCAGAATTCAAATGTTCTTGCGGTTGTGGTGCAGGATTTAAGGAAATGAACTCTGATTTTATTGCACAACTTGACTTAGCAAGGGAATATGCTGGAGTGCCATTTAAAATTAATTCTTCTATCCGGTGCAAGAAACACAATAAAGACGTAGGTGGTAAAGATACTTCAAGTCATTTGTATGGCCTTGCTGTTGACCTGGATTGCAGCAATGACGAAGCCAGATACCAGATTATTACAGGCTGTATGCAGGCAGGAATAAAAAGGTTTGGAATATCAAAGAGTTTTATTCATATAGATGATGATTCAACCAAGAATCGAAAAAGAGTTTGGGTTTATTAAAGGAGAAGTATAATGTGGATAGACAATGATTCTCCCGGATGTTTTTATGACACAATTGATTGCATGGATTGTCGTGGGTGTTGTGAAACAGATGATGACAAAACACCACTTGATTTATACCTTGAAAACGAAGAGGTGATATGATGGATATCTTGGGAATAGGCAAAGCAGTGCTTGGTGCGGTTGATACTGTTGCAGATAAGTTCTTTGTTGATGCAAAGGATAAGGAAGCGTTTAAACTCAAAGCTTTAGAACTGGCTCAGAATGGGGAGTTCAAGGCACAAGAAATCCAGCTCAGTGCGATTCTTGCAGAGGCAAAGTCTGCTGACCCCTGGACTTCAAGAGCAAGGCCGAGTTTTCTTTATGTCATGTATATTATGATTCTTTTTGCTATTCCTATGGGAATTTTATCTGCTTTTCGTCCTGAGATGGCAATTCAAATAGCCAATGGCATGAAAGCTTGGTTGGCTGCAATACCAGCAGAGCTATGGACAGTATTTGGTTTTGGATATCTTGGTTATGTTGGGGCCAGAGAATATGGGAAAACAAAACTGATTGGAAAATAAGAATGCTTAATTTTGACAAACATGATCCAGATGTTCAAGATCTTCTTGCGTTATGTATGAAGTCAACAAAAGTGTTCGCAAAGACTTTTTTTCCTGAAGAAGTAAGTAGTGAATTTTCGCTTCTTCATGATAAGATTTTTAAAGTGATTGATGCGAATCACAAGAAAAAGGCTATTGCTGCTCCTCGTGGACTTGGTAAAACTACACTGGCAAAAATACGTGTTGTTAAAGCAATCTTATTCCGAGAAGCAAACTTTATCATATATCTTTCAAACTCAGCAACTTCCGCAGAGGAATCTACGGAACATATAAAAAGGATGTTACAGCAAAATGAGCTTATAGAAAAGCTGTTTGGTCGAGTTGATGTATCGCAGAAAGGGTTCAAGGAAGGGTTTAGCAAACAGAGTTGGGTGGCGTATGGTGATGTATATGTCCTACCACGGGGGGCAGGACAACAGGTTAGGGGCAAAAACTGGATGGGTCATCGACCAGGACTTATCGTGATCGATGACCTTGAAAGTACTGAGCTTATTAAATCAGATGAACAAAGATTGAAACTTCAAGATTGGTTTTACTCCGATCTTATGAAAACAGAATCTAAGTTTGGAAAACCTGCGGAATTTCTCTACATTGATACGATTAAACATGAAGATGCGTTGTTGCAGAATCTTATTGATGCAAGTGATTGGTTACATGTAGATACAGACACTGGTGTTCTTAGCATCTGCGATGAACATTTTAATACGTATGATGAAAACTACATGACAACAGAAGAGATCAAGAATGAGTATGCCCTTCATAGAGAGAAAGGAAAGACAGATTTGTTTTATATGGAATATATGAACATTCCGATTTCTCTTGAAGATGCTATTTTCAAACCATCTTATTTTAAATATTTTGAAGAGCGTGGAGATCATCTGCTCGTATCACGCAGTAATCTTGGTGTTCTAAAAGTAGACAAACTCTGGAGTGTTGATGATGAGTTTGAAAAAATAAAAACACGGAATCTTGTAACGATTGTTATTGTAGATCCTGCAAGAACAGTAAAGATTCAAAGTGCAGAAAGTGCAGTGATTACTGTAAGTATAGATAGAAATACAGGGAAG
>JAHJBD010000186.1 GCA_018813725.1 Nanobdellota archaeon
AATTAAGATTATCAGTTCTTATGGTAAGAATGTTAATATAGTTAATCAATATCAAAAAGGTTCTTTAGCAAACTTATCTCTTAAACCTATTATATATCATACCAATAGCTATCACACCTAATACTACAGGCAGCCAAGGAACGTTTATCACCAAGATACCTAGATCACTAAGCAGCCATACTACTGCAACAATCAATAATAAGACTGCAAATATTGGAAATTTTCTGTTCATTGTATCACCTTTGCCATATCAGAACGAGATTATTAATAAACTTTTCTCTAGCAAATTTTATAAAGTGTTGATTAATCCTTGATTCCTATGCCGCAGTGGCACAACTCGGTACTGCGCAGGACTGGAAACTGCTGTTCTAGCAATCCTGTTTCCGCAAGGATCTCCCGGTTCAAATATCCATTTGGACCAAAAGTCTAATGGTTTGAAAGTCCGGGCTGCGGCGTAATGAAATAAAGCCAAAGCACTGGCTCAGAAATCTTTGATTTCTCGTGTCTGGGCTGCGGCGTTATCATCCTCACCTGAAAATATTCCGATTATTAGTGGATAGTTTTAAAAAACACAAGCAATTCTATATTATTATGCAAGAATATAGGCCGCAGGGTTTTATCAATAAATGGGAACTTATACTCCCAGGAGCACTTTTCCTGATAATAGGGTTTGCGATAGGCGGTGATGCATTACCTATCATGCTGGCCATAGGGACAGCAGTTATCGGATTAAGGATAGCGATCAAAGCAATCTTCTTTAAAGGACAGTTCAACAAGATATTAGCCCTTCAGGATAAACAGTTCATAATTAAAGAAAAAGGTAGCGAAAACTCATATCCCTTATCAGAGATCAAGGAATTTGCAAGGTATTATGTGAGAAAATACGGCTACAAAATCCATATCAAAATAAATGAAAACGAGATTAAGTTCTTTACTCCAGATGCCATGAAGATCGAAGCAGAGCTTAATACCATTATTGGCTCAAGTTTCAAGACAAAAAAGACATTCCTTCCACATATTGGAGTAAAATATTACCTTCCTGATACAACAACAGCATAAAGGACAAATCTTTATAAATAATTTGTCCCTCAAATTCTAGAATGCTATACTCAACAAACCTAAAGGCAAAAGAAGTGAACATCAAGGAAGCGATACTTAAAGGTCTTGCTGAAGATAAAGGTCTTTACATGCCAAAAGAGATACCTAAGCTGACCAATGAAGAGATTGCATCACTAAAAGATAAGGCATACTATGAGATTGCATTCACAATACTAATAAAATACCTAAAAGGGTTCATACCAGATGATAAGTTATTAGAGATATGCAAAAGTTCATACAATTTCCCAGTACCTATCGAGAGATTAGATGATAGGTTATACATCCTCAGGTTAGACCAGGGCCCTACAGCAGCTTTCAAAGACTTTGCAGCAAGGGCTATGGCAAGGATAATGGATTATTTTCTGGAACAGGACAACAATGAACTTTTAATCCTGACAGCAACATCTGGCGACACTGGTTCAGCAGTTGCAAACGCATTCTTTGGGATGGAAAGGATAAAGGTTGTTGTTCTCTTCCCGAAAGAAGAAATTACAGAAAGGCAAAGAAAGCTTATGACTACCCTAGGCGGAAATATCACAGCAATCTCTATAGATGGCAAGTTTGACGACTGCCAGGCATTGGTAAAAGAAGCATTTGTTGATCCAGACCTTAAATACCTAAACCTTAGCAGCGCAAACTCAATAAATATTGCAAGATTACTGCCGCAGATAGTATATTACGCATACGCATATTCAAGACTTGGCAAAGTCAACTTTTCTATCCCATCAGGCAACTTCGGCGACCTTATGGGTGGCCTGTTCGCAAAAGAGATGGGCATACCAGTAAACAAATTTATCGTTGCTGTAAACGAAAATGACGAGTTTGTGGATTTCTACAATACAGGAGAATACAAAAATATTTCACCTAGCAAAAACAGCCTATCCAACGCAATGAATGTTGGCCATCCTAGCAACCTTGCAAGGTTGATAGCGCTGTATGGTGGTATTATCGACGAGAAGGGCATTATTGCCAAAATGCCGGATATGCAAAAGATAAGGCATGATATGGTAGCAGTATCTGTGACAGACGAACAGACCAAAGAAGAGATAAGATCAATTTATAAAAAGTTCCATGTTATAATAGAGCCGCACGGTGCAGTAGGATTGTATGCTGCAGAAAAGAACAAGGATCTAAGATTAGTATGCTTAGAGACAGCAGACCCAGCAAAGTTCCCTGACACTGTTAAAGAGGTCATAAAAATAGATCCAGCACTGCCAGAATGCCTTAGACAAGCCCTTAAAAAAGAAGAATACCTAAAAAATCTTGATAATAACTATCAAGATTTCAAACAGTTTCTAATAGGTAATTTCAAATGAAATACATAATCTTTCTAGGAGACGGCATGGCAGACTATAAGATTAAAAAGTTAGGAGATAAAACACCTCTGATGGTCGCTAACACACCGAATATGGACAGCCTAGCCAAAAAAGGCAGATGCGGACTTTTCAAGACACTGCCACAAGGCCTGCCAAAAGGCTCAGCAGTAGCAAACCTTTCTGTCCTAGGCTATGACCCTAAGCAGTGCTTTGAAGGCAGGGGGGTTCTTGAAGCTGCAAATCAAGGCATAGAGCTTGATAAAAATGACGTTGCCATGAGATGTAACCTGGTATGTATTGAGAAAGGGATATTAAAAAACCACAGCGCAGGCCATATCACAAATGAAGAAGCAGAGGTATTGATCAAAGAATTGGACAAAAAGCTTGGTACAGATAGGATTAAATTCTACCCTGGGGTAAGCTACAGGCATATCTTAGTGCTAAAAGGATATTCCAAAGACATAGATTGCACGCCTCCTCATGATGTACCTGGAACACCTATTAAAGATATCATGGTAAAAGGTGAAGAAAAAACAGCACAACTGCTTAACAACCTCATCCTTGATTCAAACAAGATCCTGAAAAATCACCCAATAAACTTAAAAAGGGCAGAGCAAGGCAAAGATAAAGCAAACTATATCTGGCCTTGGTCAGCAGGCAAAAAGCCAAAGATGCAAGAATTCAAGGAAAAATATGGTCTAAAAGGCGCAGTGATATCAGCAGTTGACCTGATAAATGGCATAGGCAGGTATGCAGGGTTTGACATAATAACAGTAAAAGGCGCAACTGGCCTTTACGACACAAACTACGAAGGAAAAGCAGCAGCTGTGATTGAAAACCTAAAAGACCATGACTTTGTATTTTGCCATGTTGAAGCATCTGACGAAGCGAGCCACGAAGGCGATGTTGACCTAAAGATCAAGACTATTGAATACTTTGACCAGCGATTGATAGGTAATGTCTTGAAAAGACTGGATGAAATTGATGATAAAGTAACGATTGCAGTATTACCAGACCATTACAACCCGTGTTCTGTAAGGACTCACACTGATGAGCCAGTTCCGTTCCTGATCTACAAGCCAGATGAAGAACCAGATGAAGTAGATCATTATGACGAAGAAACTTGCAAAAAAGGCTCTCTTGGGCTTATAGAAGGGGAAAACTTCATCAAACTATTTTTAGGTAAAGTTTAAAAACCGATTGTAATTATTCACAATCAAACGCTCCGGTAGTGGAGCCACGGGTCTTTCTTTCAAAGAAAGACAAAAAGAAGAGTACCATCTGCGCAAAGCTGGATGGCACAAAAAAATATCAAACGCTCCGGTAGTGGAGCCACGGGTCTTTCTTTCAAAGAAAGACAAAAAGAAGAGTACCATCTGCGCAAAGCTGGATG
>JAHJBD010000187.1 GCA_018813725.1 Nanobdellota archaeon
ATCCTGTCACCTTCAAAAAACATGTGCTCTGTCCTGCATAGGCCGATGCCTTGAGCGCCAAATTTCTTAGCAACCTCAGCATCGTGTGGCGTATCTGCGTTTGTCTTCACAAGTAATTTCCTATATTTATCAGCCCAGCTCATCAACTTACCAAAGTTACCAGAAAGCTCAGGATCGATTACAGGAACCTCTCCATTGATAACCTCGCCGGTTGTACCATCAAGTGTAAGCATATCGCCTTCTTTTAGCTTAAGGTCGCCTACTGTAAGGCTGCAATCTTTCTCGCTTATTACAGCATCTGCGCATCCAGCTACACAGCACTTACCCATACCTCTGGCAACAACTGCTGCGTGTGAAGTCATTCCGCCTCTTGATGTCAAGATTCCTTGTGCTGCGTTCATGCCCTCTATGTCTTCAGGTGATGTCTCTGTCCTGCAAAGGATAACCTTCCTTCCTTCCTGTGCAAGCTCATGAGCTCTTTCAGCAGTAAAAACAACCTCTCCTACTGCAGCACCTGGTGAAGCAGGCAAACCTCTTGTTATGACATCTGCCTTCTGCTTTGCAACAGGGTCAAGCTGCTTATGAAGTAGCTGGTCTAGTTGCTCAGGTCCTACTCTAAGCACAGCTGTCTTCTCGTCAATCATGCCTTCTTCAACCATCTCTACAGCTATTGTAACAGCTGCAGCAGCAGTCCTTTTTCCGTTTCTTGTCTGAAGGATATACAGTTTCCCTTCTTGTATTGTAAACTCCATGTCCTGCATATCTTTGTAATGGTCTTCAAGTTTTTTGTAGATCGCTACAAGCTCTTTGTAATTCTCTGGCATAACTTCATTAAGCTTATCAATAGGCTGTGGTGTCCTTATACCCGCAACCACATCTTCCCCTTGTGCATCCATAAGATATTCACCATAGAATTTGTTCTCTCCTGTTGATGGATTTCTTGTAAAACATACACCGGTTCCTGAACTTTGGCCCATGTTTCCAAAGACCATGGCCTGGACATTGACAGCAGTGCCCATCAATCCTGTGATGTGGTTAAGCCTTCTGTAGGTTATAGCTCTCTTATTGTTCCAAGAGCCAAATACAGCGTCGATAGCCATCTGAAGCTGTTTTCTAGGGTCATCAGGGAAACTTTTGCCTGCGTGCTTTTTAACAACTGCCTTATATCCCTCTACAACTTTTTTCAGGTCAGCAGCATCAAGCTCAGTGTCAAATGATACGCCTTTTGTCTCTTTAGCCTTATCAAGGACCTCTTCAAAATGCTTGTGCTCAACTTCCATGACAACGTCGCCAAACATCTGGATAAACCTTCTGTAAGCATCCCATGCAAACCTTTCATTGCCTGT
The DNA here is from genome assembly GCA_018813725.1 of Nanobdellota archaeon. GTDB lineage: Archaea > Nanobdellota > Nanobdellia > Woesearchaeales > JAHJBD01 > JAHJBD01. The sequence continues at coordinate 1,347 of JAHJBD010000187.1, forward strand.
CTTTTTTGCCATGCCTGCGACTGACTGGTCATTCATACCAAGGTTAAGGACTGTGTCCATCATACCTGGCATAGAAACAGCTGCTCCGCTTCTTACTGAAACAAGCAGTGGATCTTCAGGGTCGCCCAATTTAGCGCCCATCTTTTTTTCAAGTTCCTTAAGCTTATCTTCAACCTGCTTATCCATACCCTCAGGATACTTTTTTCCAAGCTTATAGAATTCAGCGCAAGCTTCTGTTGTGATCGTAAAGCCTGGTGGTACTGGTATACCGAGTGTGGTCATCTCAGCAAGATTAGCACCCTTGCCACCAAGAACCATCTTCATCTCTTTCTTCCCTTCTGCAAAGGAATAAACCCATTTATTTTCACTCATAAAAAATCCCTCCAATATCAATTTTTTCAAGCTTAAGGATTTAAATACCATTTATAAAGGTTACTCAAATCAATCATATATGAGCATAAGAAATTTTTACATTTTCGCAGTATTTAATCGAATTTTAAACGTATTTCTTTAGGATCTGCATCACTTTCTGGCCATCAACCTTGCCCCTGAAATTGCCCATGATAATTCCCATGTAAGCGCCAGCTGTAAGCCCTTTTTTGCTTTCAATAATAGCTTTAATCTCTTTCTCAAGGGTACCATCATCAACACCCTCATACTTAGACAGATCAACCTTATTGCCTTTTATCTTCTCAACAAGAATCTCAAGGACAGCCTCTTTTCCAATCTTTCCATCATTAAGATAACCAAATACCTCTTCAAAATCCTCTTTTTTTAGTTTATCTGAATCCAATTTTAACCGTGATTTGATATCTTTAGGAAGATTTACTAGCACCTCAGCGATAAAACTGGGCGCAACTTTCTTAAATTTATTAACAAAGTGCCCTATATCTATCCCAGACTTTACTATTTCATTTGCAAGCACATCTGAGATCTTGTATTCCTTCTCGATCTTTACTGCCTTATCTGTGATAAGCTCAGGCAATTCTATCTTTGAAAGCAGTTCAGCTGTCACAGGTATTGTTGGAACATCAGTCTCAGGATACATCCTCGCTGCGCCTGGCATCGGCCTTAAGAAACTTGTAGTAAAATCAGGTTCTGCTTTCCTTACCTCAGGCACTAGTTTCTTGCTCTTCTTGATCAGATCAAGCTGCCTTTGTATCTCATTCTCGATCACTTTTGGG
>JAHJBD010000188.1 GCA_018813725.1 Nanobdellota archaeon
AAAGACAAGGACATTCTGAAGCCTCTGTCGAACTCTGCAAGCTTGCAGGATTATATCCTGGAGCAGTTATCTGCGAGATAATCAAAGAAAACGGAGAGATGGCAAAGGCTGATGATCTAGAAGATTTCTCAAAAAAACATAAGATAAATATTTATACTATCAAAGACCTTATTGATTTTGTTAAGCATGATAATAAAGACAGAAACAAGTGAATACCATATTGAAGTAAAGAAAGGTATACTATTCACAAGGATAATTCTTAACGGATTTAAACTCCGAGGTGGGACTCTAAGATCAGGTTTCGGCCGTAGGGTACTAGGGGCTTACCATGGTAAGCTCGATAAGGGAGATTATACTGAGAAAAAGCCTAAAGATATCAGAAAATACCTTGACCTGAATTTTGTAAAAGGTGCACGCCTTGCATTAAGGATAAGAAAAAGATTAAGATTTTTTCTTCGTATTACGTCTCCTATTGTTTCTGTGGAATAGTCTTTTAATCTTGTCAACACCTAAACCTGCTGCAGCACCAATGCCAAATGAAAAAGCAGTGATCAGCATAAATCCTAAGACCATATTCGCCATCAGGATATTTCCCACATTTATATGAGACCATCTCACATAATACAAAAAAGGCATCAAGAGTATACCGCAACCATAGCATTCAAAGCTGCTGCATGATTTAAAGCATGATGAAGCGATACCAAAGAGAACAAGATGCAATGTGAGTACTATCGCAGCAGTTATTAAACCATATTTTAGCCATCTTGGTTTCTTTTTCATTCTCAGTATATCAAAGCACCTATCAGGACAATCGAATTAGTTATCATCCAAAGCACGTAAGCTAGCACTATAGGAAACTCCTTATGCACAGCTCCGTAAATTATCCAGGGTATGTCAAATATCGTGTAAAGAAGCCATGATAATGGCGAGACCCCAGCAGCATTGTGATATAGGTAAATCTTGATGATCTGCGGAAGATTGTTCAATGGGCCTATCGCGGCTACTACCACAAGGAGCTTGTCCAAAAAACTGATCCATTTGTCTGGGTGCGGATAAGGCGCCAGTTTCTGATGCTGCCGTTTTCTCTTGTTTAGATGATGTATATCATGATTCATTCGAGATGATTCTGCTGCAGTCCTATAAATATTTATCTAATATTTAAATCAAAACAAAAACTTATTAAATTCAGATGATAATCACACAAAGATGGACCACAAGAAAGAGATATTGAAGATTCTAGAAAAAGAGACAGGTCAAAAAGACCTTAACCTTGAGATCCCACCTGATACATCCTTAGGTGACTTTGCATTCCCATGCTTTTCTCTGGCAAAAGTGTACAAGAAAGCTCCGCAGCAGATAGCAGAAGAGCTTGGAAAAAAGATACAGCTCAACGAATTTATCGATAAGATAGAAGTCAAAGGACCTTACCTGAACTTCTTCATCCACAAACAGGGCATAGCAGAAGATACTATAAAGAAAGTTCTAAAAGAAAAAGATTGCTATGGTTCATCTAAGCCAAATAAAGACAAGATTATGGTAGAATTCTCTCAAGCAAATACCCACAAAGCGTTCCATGTAGGCCATATTAGAGGCACTTCTTTAGGTGAAAGCCTAGCTCGCATCCTTGAGTTTCAGGGTTACAAGGTCACAAGGGCAAACTATCAAGGAGATACAGGCATGCATGTCGCAAAATGGATATGGTGCTACAAAAGATTTCATTCAAAAGAGGACATCAAGAAAGATGAAGCATGGTTTGCAAAGATCTATGTTGATGCTATCCAAAGGCTGGCTAAAGACGAAACCTTGCAAGCAGAAGTGGATAAGATCAACCAGGCATTAGATGAAAAGTCTGATAAGGACCTTTTAGCTTTATGGAAGAACACAAGAAAGATCTGCCTTGAAAGCCTTGAGTCTATCTACAAAGACCTTGGAGCAAGGTTTGACAGGTATTTCTTTGAATCACAGCTTGAAGAAGATGCAAAAAAGATAGTAAAAAAGCTCCTTGAAAAGAATATTGCTGAAATATCTGATGACGCTACCATAATCAAGTTCAAAGATGAGCACCTTGGTGTCTGGGTTCTCCTTAGAAAAGATGGAACTGTGCTTTATTCTGCCAAAGATATTGCTCTAGCTGCCCGTAAATTCGATGAGTTCAAGATAGACACATCCATTTATGTGGTTGGAAAAGAACAAGAGCACCATTTTATGCAGCTTTTCAAGACCTTAGAACTGATGAGATTTAAACAGGCAAAGAACTGCAGGTATGTTCCTGTCTCACTTGTAAAATTACCCTGGGGCAAGATGTCTTCAAGAACAGGCGACAACATACTTTACAGCGCATTTAAGGATGAATTGATTGAATACGCAAAACAAGTTATCAAAAAAAGGTTTCCAGAGCTGGACAAAAAAGAGCTTGATAAAAGAGCTTTGGCAATTTCAATCGCATCCATGAAATACTCTATGCTTAAACAAAACCCTAACAAAGAGATAGTCTTCAATAAAGAAGAGGCTATGCGATTTGAAGGTGACACTGGCCCATACCTGCAATATTCATATGCAAGAGCCTCTTCGATCGTAAGAAAATCCAAGTCAGGGACAAGATATCAAATACCAAATCTTTCAGATCAAGAAGCAAGCCTTATCAAGTTTATACAAGAGTTCCCTTCTGAAGCAGAAAAAGCAGCAGCTGCCTTAAACCCTGCTCTTGTCGCAAATTATGCCTACAGATTATGCCAGCTTTTCAACGAGTTCTATGTAAATTGCAAAGTGATCGGCACAGATGAAGAGCCGTTCAGGCTGGCACTTGTAGAGATATTCAGGATTACGCTCAAAAACTCGCTAAATCTTCTAGGCATTTTACCTTTGGAAGAGATGTAAAACCGAATAATTTATAAATAAATTTTTTCCTACTTAGATTATGATCCCATCCGGAGAGATAATGCTGCTTGGACTGCTTATAGTGATATCAGCATTCTTTTCAGGTGTAGAGACCGCTCTGTTCTCGATCAGTAAGCTGCGTGTCAAGCATCTTGTAGAGATAAAAAGAAAAGGCGCAAAGACACTCGACCTTCTTAAGTCAAAGCCGCACAAGCTTCTTATCACGATTTTGATAGGTAATAACCTTGTAAACATAGCTGCATCGGCCCTTGCAACAAGGATAATCATAGTTGAGATAAATATGCCTCATGCAGTAGGCTGGGCTACTGGTATAATGACCTTCCTTATCCTGTTCTTCGGTGAGATCACTCCCAAATCGTTTGCTACAAACCATTGTGAAGGCATATCACTTAGGGTCGCAAAAGTGATATTTGCGCTTGAGATTATCCTTTTCCCATTCATATATGTATTCGAACTATGGACAAAGGTACTGACACCAAAAGAACATGCAAGAAAACCGATTGTCACAGAAGAAGAGCTAAAGACAATTGTTAACCTGGGCGAAGAAGCAGGCGAGATCAAGGCTCTTGAAAAAAAGCTTATACATAACATATTCGAGTTTGACACAATAAACGTTTCAGAGATAATGACCCCAAGAACAGACATCTTTGCTATCAGTGTAAAGAAGAAACTTGGCGAAGTGATCAATCCAATAATACGTTCTGCACATACGCGTATACCTGTATATGATGGAGATATGGACCACATTGTGGGTATCATCCTGGTAAAGAACCTTATCAAATATCTCAAAGATGGAAAAAAAGATATCCCCATATCAAGACTGATGTACAAACCCTATTTTGTACCCACCAACAAGAAGATTGACAGCCTGATGAAACAATTCTTGCTTAGAAAAGAGCACATGGCAATAGTCCTTGATGAACATGGCGGTGTCGCAGGAGTAGTCACTCTTGAGAATGTTATTGAAGAAATAATAGGCGAAATAAAGGACGAAACAGATGTCTTTGAACCCCACGTGATAAAATTAAAGCCAAAAGCATGGAAAGTCCTTGGCAAGGCTAGTATTGAAGAAGTCAACCGCACTATGAGATCAAGATTCACAGAATCACCTGACTATGACACTATCTCTGGCTTTGTTACTGATAAGATTGGAAGGATTCCTAAACAAGGTGAAGATATCCATATCAGAAAATACACCTTTAAGATTGAAAAGATGGAAGATAATAGGATTATTGAGATAAAGATCACTAAGAAATAAAAACATCACCTGATTCTTAATATCATGCAATTTTATGATTTTTATAATAAATGGACTGGACTTGGCCAAAATGCAGGGGTGAACACAGAATTTTTCCATGATAATATCTTATACATGCTGATGGATTATGATCCTGGAAAAGACCTTACACGTCAATTCAACCTTGTGATTGATAATGCTGCTGACCCAAAGACACTTTTGCTCGCAAACAAGCAATTTTCCAGCCAGTTTAGGCAGGATTTTGACTGCACACCTGCTGATGATTGCATTATCCCTTCATTAGTGGATATAGTGCTTGTGCAGACAGAGATGAATTTAGTCCAGCAAAATCCACAGATTGAAGACCTTGGGTTTACACTGCATGAAGATTATCAATGGGCACAGGCTCACGCAGCATATGTTGAAGGTAACACTGCCTACAAGATAAGGCCAAAAGCGCCTTTTGCAAACGGGAAGCTTACCCCTAAACTTGCACAGCTTAAGCTTGATCTGCTCAACCTATACATAAGGGACGAACAAGGTGCAAGAGGAAGGTCACCAAGAAATATTGCATACCTAATCCACGCAATGTCTTATGTTATCAGGCTAAAATATCGTATGGGAACATTGGAAGAAAGTGATACACAAGCATATCTTAGCTATGTCCAGCACGGTGCAAAGCTAGCTAAAAAAAGGGGCGCTGATATAGGAGACCCAAAACCCATCGCTTTGAGTATAGGGACGCTATTAAAACACAATGGCTTTCAAAAACAAGGCCAACGCATAATAGAATATGCAAATCGACTGGTATGCAAAGGAAGCGAATCAGAAAAACAAAGGGAAAGAAAAGCTATACGTAAAGGCCTGCGTGAGCGAAAATATAAAAAGGACTGAATATTACTTTGCTTATGAGAATATTTACTGAGAAAGAAGTTACCCTACCTGAATGCGATGAACAAGGCTTTTCTCCATTTATTGAAGTCTCCAAGATTTTGGATTTTAATTCAGGAAAGATAGTGATTATAGGCGATAACCATAAGGAGTCCATCAAAAACATAGCCCAATTCTCTAAGACATTCAGAAATTGTGGATTGATCATGCTTGACGCACACCCTGATTGTAAAGATGCTAGCGATATTATCCCATCCCTTGTTGACCAAGATATAATTGACAAGAATAATATCCTCATTGCAGGTATAAGATCGTGGAAAAAGCAGGAACTAGAATACTTAAAGAACAACAGGATAAAACATTACACAATGCGAGAGATTGCAGTAAACGGCCTTCACGAGACTTCTGAAACATTGATGACTGTTGCAAGAACTTTTGGAGCTCTGTACATATCAATCGATCTTGATGTACTAGATCCAGCGTTTGCCAATACTTCTGCCCCAGAACCAGGTGGGTTTACAACCAGGGAACTGATAACATTGATACAAAGGCTAAAAAGGCTGGTTAATTTCAAGGCTGCGGACATAATGGAGACACAAAAAGAAGATAAGCTTGCTGGAAAGCTGGCAATAGAATTTTATTAAGCCAAAATAATATGCATTAACCATTTCACTCTAAACATTTATATACCAGTAACATGCATTTTAAGAAATATGAATAAACAGGTCCATGACATTAACCTTAAACTTCGTGAAGAAAGACAGCTTTTCAACAGTTTTGACCCTGCTCCTTTCCTTGACAGAGACTTAGATGATGATGCAGCTGATTACATAACTGATTCTGTAAGGGAACTGTCTGGAAAGCATGAGATTAGGCTTAACATTTTGCTTCCAAAAGATAGGAAACATAAGGTATCTAATGCTGATATTAAGTCAGCGATCAAGAATCACTTTAATTATAGCAAAGAGGTATTAAGGATTAAGCTTAAAAGTATACTTAAACAAGGCAGAAAATCTCTAGTAATAGGAATTCTATTCTTGACATCTTGCATAAGCGCATCAGAGCTTTCACAGGTATATCTTACTGGATTTATTTCCAAGATATTGGCAGAAGGATTGATAATAGCAGGTTGGGTAGCTATGTGGAAACCCATAAATACCTTCTTGTATGAATGGTGGCCAATAACCAAAGAAATAGCTATCAGACAGAAGATAAGAGATATGGAAGTCAAGATTAAGGAATACTAAGCAAAGATATCTTAGGAAGCACCAATCCCATTTTCCAAAAGCTTTATAAATGGATTTCACATTCTTCATAAAAGGTGGTAATGTGGGACGAATTAAAACAAAGTTAACCAAAAGAATAACATTCGAGATATATAGGCAGAATAAGGATAATCTTGCAGAAGATTTTGATAAGAATAAAGAGATTCTTAATGGTCTAGCTGAAATTCCGAGTAAAAAGCTTAGAAACACGATCGCTGGTTATCTTACCAGATTAGTAAAAGCTAAGAAGGAGTGATAAAAATGGCTCAAGACAACAGTATCTTTATTGGTACTAAGCCTTTTATGAATTATGTGACAGGCGTTGTCATGCAATTCACCACAAAGAACGCAAATGAAGTTCTTATAAAGGCAAGAGGCAAGTTCATCAGCAGAGCTGTGGACGTTGCTGAGGTCGCTGCCAAAAGGTTCCTGGAGAATTCTGTAGCTGTAAAGGACATTAAGATCAACTCCGAAGACTTCAAGAACAAGGAAGGCAAAGATATTAGGGTTTCTGCTATAGAGATTATGCTGGCTAGAAAATAAAATGGACCTCAAGGTATATGAAGTCAAAAGGAGTATTCTTGAGTATATAGTTTCAGTTTACCGCAAAATTAAGCGATGGTTCAAGCTTTTTTGATTAATTTTTTATACTAGTTACTTTTATCTTTCTATATGGGCCTGTAGCATAGCTTGGATCGTGCGGTCGGCTTCGGATATATTCAGATGAAACCGATTGACCGGGGTTCGAATCCTCGCAGGCTCATTATATTCTTTCAAACAAAGTGAGAAAGCTTTTGAGGGTTGATAAGGGCAGACTGCCATTATGTGGGAATCCTCGCAGGCTCATTTTGTTTCTTAAGTTCTTTTGTTAGGGCTATTCCAAGAATAGACCACGAGTGTGCGTGAACGCACAAGTTCTGAATCCTCGCAGGCTCATTTGTATTTCTTATATTTTCTTAGGGCTATTTTGTTTTAAGATTCCTACCAATTAGAAAGCTATATATACCATCAATTCTAAGTTATTACCATGATTGAACTAAGCACGATTTGGGACACAGTAAACGGAAGATTGATCCCATTCTTAAGAGGCCTGATCCTTTTTGTGATAATTCTGCTTGCGTTTAATGTTGCGCTAAAGCTTATCAGAAAATCACTATTGAAGAAAGCTAAGACCAAACACCAGAAATCCAATGTTGAAATATTCACGAAAGTCATCAAATATGTATTTGTTGTAATATTATTCCTATTTGTAATCTTTTCTGCATCTGGCGGATGGACTGGGTTTGGGCTAAGCGTAGGCTTGTTTTCAGCAGCTTTAGGTTGGGCACTACAAAGGCCTATCACAGGCATGGCTGGCTGGATAATGGTCATAACAAAAAGGCCTTTTGAGATAGGCGACAGGATAATTATAGGCAGTGTCAAAGGAGATGTTGTTGACATAAATCTTACACATATCTACATATCTGAAGTTGGCGGGATTGTGAGAGGTGAAGAGAATTCAGGAAGATACATCATGATACCTAACTCCAAGCTGTTTGAGGTTGACATAACAAACTATACTTTTGATACAGAATACATCCTTGATCAGGTCTCGGTTACTGTTACATTTGAAGGCAACCTTGACAAAGCTATGAAGATAGCAAAAGAAGCTGCAATTAAACACACCAAAGAATTCATGGACAAGACAAAATCCAAGCCATATATCAGGACTTATTTCAAAGATTTTGGTATGGAAGTGCGCGTAAGATATCTGTCACCAGCCAAACGTGTCCAGGAGATATCAAGCTATATCACTAAAGAGATCTATGACCGCATTAAATCAGAAAAAGATGTACAGATTGCTTATCCTCACCAAGAGATTATCCTTCGTAAGTGAGCACTAGCTCAAAACTGCCAATATTGAAATATTCTGCCTGAAGCATCCTTGAACCTCTCTCAAAGTGCCCGCCAACAATCCCGCTTGGCCTTGACTTAATAATATCTATTAGTGCAGCTTCAAGATCCATTATAGTGCTGATCCTAGCATCAGGATAAGATACTGCGATTGTATAATCAGGCACAAATACTCCTCTAAGTTTGCGCTCCATAGAAAACTCGATATGTGCAACACTACTATCACGATTATATTCAATGTCAGTTAACATCAGCTCTGCAGCATCATACTTGACAGGCTTTCCAGACCAATCCATCAAAGGCCCATTCTGCTGCAGATACCACTCAACTCCAACCTCATCCATTTCCCTCCAGTCAACTGGAAGAAACTGCCAATATTCAGATGTTAATGTACAGATTGTCATAGAATAAGAGAAAAATAAAAGAAGATATAAAAAGCTTAGTAAAGCTCGCCAACATCTACCTCTTGGTCCTCAACAAAGGTATTGTCTATCTCTTCTATGACTTGCTGCTCTGTCACTTCGCTTTGGTCTGAGACTGTCGGTGTACTATCTGCTGGTGGTGCTGAGCAGCCACCTAATACAGTCCCTATAAGCAATAATCCGATTATCAATAATACAGCTTTCATTCTTCATCACCTTCCATCATATCTTTTCTTTCTTGCAGCCTGTCCTTCACAGCCTGGACCCTAGCCTTTTGTATTTCAACTCTAGCTTCGATCCTTTCGTTGAACCTTTCCTTCATCTCTTCTCTGGCTTCTGAAGGCAGTTTCTCAATCCTGCTCTCAAATCTTTCTTTCCTTATCTCTTGAATTCTAGATTTGACTTCAGCGATCTTTTTAGTCCTAATTTCTTTCTTTTCAATTATTCTCTCTTTGATCTTTTCCCTTGCTTCTTTCTTATCTGCAGGAGTAAGTCCATCATATTTCTCTTTAAGCCCATCTCTTACTTCTTTTCTTGTAGCTTCTCCGTTTCTGATCTTACCGATAAGTTCGTCATCTTCTGCACCCATCCTCTGATACATTTTCTCCACTCTTTCTGCATTAAGCTCATTATGCATCTCTCTTATCTGGTCTTTCAAGTCAGCCAATTCTTCGCTTGAATCAAGCGCTTCTTTTACTACACTATTGATAGCTTGCTTGTCATCTGCTGTCAAAAGATCTCTTGAGATTGTCTTGAATTCATGGTTAGTATCCATTACATCCTTTTTTATGTTAACAAAGTCTTCAACACTGTTTGTATCTGCGTCAAGAAGAGCTGCTTCGTCTTCTAAAGCTTCAAGATCAGCTTTCAATGCCTCCAATGCTGATGCATCTTCACCTTTTTCTGATACAACATCAATTACCACTCCTGCGATGATTGTACTTTTCAGGATTGCTCTCTGGAGCTGCAATATCCTTATCTGTGCCCCAACAGTAGATTCAACAATCAATTCTGTCTCAGCTTCAGTCTCATCATCAATATCCTCGGCTTCATCTTCAGATTCGTCTTCTACTTCAGCTTCTATCTCATCTTCTGCTTCAGATTCATCTTCTACTTCATCTTCAGCCTCATCATCTGCCGCAGATATCAAAGTAGGCAAAGGATCATCTCCTGTATCTGCAGATATCAACATTGGCACAGGATTATAATCATTACCTGCTTCATCATTTCCTGCAGCCTCATTCTGTGCATATGCAAAACCGCTCAAGACCATAAGAAACAGTACTAAAAAACACATTATTTTTTTCATAGTCTATACCTCCATATAGTTTTAGTATATCTTTTACACTACTGGTATATAAATATTATGATTTTAGATATTCTCATAATTTTCCTTAACATTTAAAAATAAACAAGTATTCTTACCATCCATGCAAGGAGCTGATTGTATTCCGGGTTTGCAACGATTTCTTTAATCATAGCTCTATAACGTTTCTGAAGCACAAGGTGTTGACATACAACTTTGAGAAGTGCAAGGGGGTGGGGAACATTACAACTAAATGCAAGAGCAAAAAGCCAGTATTCCCCCTAATTATTTTTAATCAAAGTAAGGTAATAAATATTAAAAAAGTTTATAAACAATATAGAGGAGACTATACAAAATGACCAAAATAGGCTTTATAGGATCTGGTAACATGGCTTTTGCGCTTATGAAAGCAGTAAAGCCGCTCAGCACCAAGATAACTGCTTCTGATGTTAAGAAAGAAAGATTAGATTACATAAAAAAAGAGATCGGAGCAGAAGTGACCACAGACAATTCAGAGGTTGTTAAAAGATCAAACATAATCTTCCTTGCAGTAAAACCGCAGAAGATGGCAGATGTGCTGGAACAGATAAAAGGTAATCTAAAAGACCAGATCATAATATCAATAGCTGCAGGTATCACTATGAGCTTCATCAAATCCAAGTTAAACTATAATAAGGTAGTAAGGGTAATGCCAAACACTCCATGTTTAGTAGGTGAGATGGCAGCTGGCTTTGCAATAGATTACCTAAGTGATAAAGAGGTTTTACTTGTTGAAAAGATACTTAATTCAGCTGGCAAAGCATTCCTATTAAAAGAAAAAGACTTAGATGCAGTAACTGGTCTATCTGGCTCTG
>JAHJBD010000189.1 GCA_018813725.1 Nanobdellota archaeon
AGGTTGAACCGCCGTATACAACTTTAAGCTTATAGGTCCCAGCTACAGCAGATAAAGTGAAAGCGCCGTTGCTATCAGTTGTTGAAGATGCAACATTAGCATCAGAGCAAGTAGTAAACTTGACTGTAACACCGCTCAAAACATTGCCGCTTTCATCCTGGACTGTTCCGAACAAATTTGATTTAGTTGCAAAAGTAATCGGGGCTGATAAGGTTAAGTCACCAGCCTGCCAATAATGACATTCCTCATTTGCAAGTGTAACTATATAAGTAGTGCCGCCAATAACTACTTTAAGCTTATAATTTCCAGGCGTAGCTGACAATGTAAAAGTACCTGCACTATCAGTGGTGGTGCTCGTAACATCACTGTCGCTGCAGGTGGTCCATTTTACAGTAGCACCAGATATTCCATTGCCATCTTCATCATGGATATAACCAGTTAATCTTGATGTGATCTGCAGGACTATTGCGCTTGAAAGAGACAGTGACCCTGGATCATATGCATGACACTCATCACCCCCAACACTGACAAGATATGTAAATCCATTATATTCAATCTTGAGCTTATAAGAACCTGATAATGCTTTAATTGTGAAAGCACCATTGCTGTCAGTGGTATCGCTTGTAACAGCTGAATCAGAACAGGTTGTCCATTTTGCCACAGCGCCATTGATCTTATTCCCATTTTGGTCCTGCACTGTTCCAGAAAGTGACGTGTATATTGTTATAGGCAGATCAAGGTCATAAGAACCAGCGCTCCAATCATGGCAACTGTCCCCATTAACACTGAAGGATGTTGTCCTCCCATTATAACTTACTTTTAATTTGTAGCTCCCAGGATTGATTGTAATTTCATATTCACCATTTGAATTGGTGTAATCATATTCCTGGATATTATTGCTGCAATCAGTAAACATTACCTTAGCATTATTTATCTCGTTACCATCCTCATCTACCACTGTTCCTGACAATACTACGTCGCTGCTGCCTTCGGCGACTGTAAAAGAGCTTGACAAGTCAGAGATTGAATGCCCAGTTGAGTCAAATATCTTTGAGTATGCCCGAAATGAACCTGTGCCCAAAGCAGATATCAGTAAAGAGGCATCAAGGTTGATTGAGGGATAATAAAAAGAGGAATACCCAGGAATAGACCAAGACCAGCTTCCAAGATAACCTTCAGTATTATCACTCTTAATAACATACACGTATTCTGTAACAGTCTCAGCACCGCTGTTATGCGTTTGAGCCCTTTTTATCTTGATGGTATCAGATGAGTCATAAGAGGTTTTATCAGTAGTAACAGTAAGTGTGTCAGTAGTCACGCCTTCGATAGATGTCTCATCGATGACTTCAATCTCGCCTGATACAGTAGCAGGAATATAAGGTATTGAGGCATAGATGTTTTGATTTAGGATTCCAGTTATAAGAAAAGTTGAATAATAACCATTATCAACAGTAAGGTCCTTTTCCAGCACAGGTTCGCTTTCGATCCCAATATTATTCTCGATTACCTGCAGTTCATTTTCAATTACTCCGACTGAGTCAAAAGCTTCAAACCCTATATATGATTCCTGTGTGTAGGCCAGATTGTATTGGAGATCATCTGCTACAAGCTCATTCTCGATAAAAGGACCTGATACTTCCAAAGAAGGCAAACTCTCAAGAGAAACAGAACCAGCATCAAGCACATCTAAAGTCTCGACATCAGCATCCATTATGTTCGTCTGTTGCAGATTGATAGTCAAAGCTAGATCTACATTATTTGATACAGGAAAATCAATCTTTTGAGGTATTGGTTCATTTGATACATCGATGGTCTCTCCATGAAATGAGGATGCCTCGCATATAGGGAGCATTAAGATGATAAAGATCAAAAACGTACTGATGTATGTTATGTTCCTTCTCATTTGAATATCCCCAATACCATCGATATCAGCCTGCCGGTAAACGATGACACCTTACTGCCAAAGCTCTCAATTATCTCAAAATCTCCGCTAACTGTCACACCTGGCCTTGTTATTGATATCTCAACTTCATCAATTTCAGATTCAGAAACATTAACGCTGTATTCAGCCAGTTCAATATCACCTTGGTAATTGACCTTATCATTTGAGTCAGTTGAAATGACTTCTACTGATAGATTATCTGCCTGTGATACTTTTAAGGAGAGGTCTATGGGTTGAGCGATAACTTCTGCTGATTGAACAGTCGCTTCCAAAGAAACTGCTTGATCCTCATTTGCAACAACCTCATTAGAACCAGTTTCCATAACAATCAAGGTTTCAGCATAGCATACAAAAGACAGAAGGATAATCAAAATGCAATATAGGACTATTTTTGCTTCCCCCATACTATAAATCTAGGTGAAAAACCTTTATAAGACCTTTTGAGTTTTTTCCGGAAAGATTCCGGATCAGACTGTTGTAGTAAACTTATTACCCTCAACCTGGAACAACCGTTTAGAATTCTTCTTCAGTTCCTGCTTCAACACTTTACCAAAATAGATTATATGGTCCCCTGCTTCAACTTGGCTTGCAACCTCGCACTCGAGGTAACCGATAGCCTGCTTTATCCTGCAGCAGTCTACACTCTCAGCCTCTTCTTTGGTCAATTTTGCCTTTGACCATTTATCCATATGGAGGCCAGAATTTCTGCCGACAAAAAGCGCCTTCTCTTCAAGTTTATCAGAGATGAAATTCACAACAAACACTCCGCTTTCATCGATGATCTTCCTGGAAAACCTTGTTTTACCTATCGCTATCGCATACATAACTGGATTAAAGGATACAGGCATATGCCAAGATAAAGCTATAATATTATCCTTATGCACTTTCTTTCCCAGCATATCAAGCTGTGCTCTGCATGATACAAGCACAACCTGCCTAGTTCCTGTTATTGATGCCATATTATTTACCTAATTTTTACTGCCACAGATCTTCTGGCTCAAAATACTCTTTCTCATGCCCGCACAACGGACATTTCTCCAAAGGCTCTTTTCCTGTGTGAACATAACCGCACTTGCTGCATTTCCACTTGATAGGTTTTTCTCTCTTAAATACAGTGCCTTTCTTGACCATCTCGAGCATCCTTTTGTACCTTTCCCTATGCTCTTTCTCCACCTTTGCGATCTGCATGAAAAGGTTTGCAGCAGGTATGTTGCCCTCTTTTTTTGCCTGCTCAGCAAATTTGGGATACATATCAACAGTCTCGTAGTGCTCTCCTTCTGCAGCCTCAGTCAGGTTTCCAGCAGTATCCTGTATGCCTTTCAGCATCTTGAGCTCTTCTTTAGCATGCTGCATCTCATTTTCTGCAGTCTCTTCAAATATCTTAGCTATGTAATGATAGCCTTGCTTTCTTGCAACCTTTGCAAAATAAGTATACCTGTTCCTAGCCTGGCTCTCGCCAGCAAAAGCTGCTTTTAGATTGTCTTCTGTAGTCATTTTATCCCCTCGCAAATATATATAAGATCCTTATCCTCTTCAATAGTCTTATCAACCTTAAATAATTTTCGGATAGCATAATCGATCATGCTCTTCTTTCCGCTCTTCTTAAGAAAACTCAAGACAAACTTATCCTTGCCCACCCTTTTTATCTCTTTCAACCCCTTCTCAATATCCTGAAAGTTCTGGATAGCGGTTATCGATATTACAACATCAAAATGATGATCAGGATAAGGTATATCTTCAGCAGGCGCTAGCTTAAACTCAATCTTATCCTTCTGCCTTGCCCTTTCCAAGAGCTTAGGCGCAGGGTCTATCCCATACCTTTGACAATCCCAAGGCTCTGTGGTAAGCCCAGTACCACACCCTACATCTAAGAGCTTATCAGTCTTCTCAAGTTTGAGATGTTTCTTTATTTCCTCAACTTTCTTCAGCTGCTCTTCCTTGTGCAGTTCTTCGTATCCAGATGAAATATCGTCATAATAGGTCATAAAACACCCCAGTTCGTAGGACTGAGCAAAGCGAATGTCGCACATCGCAGCCTACAGCCGAAACTGTAGCTTCGTACCCAGATGATATATCGTCATAATAGGTCATAAAAAAACAAAAATACAAAAAAGTATATAGATGTTTTGTTTAAAGCAGCAGGTCAATAAGAGTATATGCTCCTAGTATTACTGTTACTAAACCTATGGCAAGCTTCAGCTTATTTGTCCTTATCTTCCTTATAGTATTTGCAGACAAAGGGACAGACAGCACTCCCCCGATTATCAAATAAGGAGCCAATGTCCAGTCAATTATTCCTTTTGTTAGGAGATATGTAATCACACCAACAACACAAGTCATACCCTCAGCAAGAGATGTAATTCCTACTGCATTCTGTCCTTTTACACCAGCAAGGAGTTGCCCACCAGTGACCACAGGACCGTACCCTCCGCCGCTTATGCCTTTATTGAATGAAGCCACCAATCCTAAGAAAGTGACTTTTTTCCAGGAAAAACCATACCTTTTATTTATGGTGAATATTATCACCAATCCTATCACAAGCACCAACAGGCCTATGTATAGCTTAAGCATGAACTTTGGTATGTTTATAGCAATAAATACTGCAGCCACAGTGCCAATTATGCTGCATGAAGCGATAAGTATCACAAGCTTAAGATGCATGGGCACTCCTTTATTAAAACTGTGAACAAATCCAAACTCCTTAACTGACCTGTATATCTTGACAGGATTCATTGTCTTTGGCCTGAAATCAACATTGCCGACCGAATGATGGGTAAACCCAGCTAGAAAACCAGTGATTAATTCAGACAATAGGACTGCAGGTACTACCTGCAAAGGTTCAAATCCCATTATAAGCAGTATTGGCGTGAGAGATGTCCCATATCCCATGCCTAAAGTAGAATCTATATATTCAGCAAAAAATGCCATTATAATAATTGCTAATCCAATCCCTAACGCTAGTTCAAATATCATATCTGTTCACCTCGATTATATGTGCAGGAATAATCAAATCTTTTCTCTTTGCCTATTACATCATATCCTAACTTTGCAAGCCTTCCAATATCAGCCTCAAGCCTCAGGTTAGCATTATCAACACTTACCCTCTGCCTTTTAGGACTCTCCATGAAAAGACACGCACCATAAAACTGGTCGATTGAAACTTCTTTATCTCCTATCTGCCAAAGAAAGTTCATATACATATCATTCCTAACCCATTCAGGTGTAGCTTCCTCAACAGTAAATACTCTTGCAGCTACAACACTTACTGAACCACCTCCTGCAACTTTATGCTTTCTTGCCATATCAATACAGTCATCCAAACATTCTGGAGTGCCTGTAAAAACATATTTCATGCTTCTCATTTTTATCCCCATTATTCTATATGTTATCTATCATATTAGTATAGATTATTATCTAAAAAAAATTATTTGCCCAAGATATCAGCAAATGTTGTTTTCTCAAGCTTATTAGCTATGTAATCTCTGATATCCCTAAACAATAATATTAGCTTCTTGCTCTTTTCAATAGGAGTATGCTCATAAAAATATTTGCTCACTGATTCGACAGGAGCAAGTGCTCCATCAATTAGTCTGATAATCTCTGCCAAAGTAACTTCTGATGGCTTTTTTGCAAGCCTGTATCCTCCTTCTGCGCCGCGATGGCTCCTTAGATAACCTGCTCCTTTCAAGATAAGTAGGATCTGCTCAAGATATTTTTTAGGGATATCTTTCCTTTTTGAAATATCATCTATCTTGACAAGACCCTCATCATAATGTTCAGAAAGGTCAATCAGCGCAAGGCATGCATATTCGCTTTTTCTTGACAGTTTCATTGTATACCAACTTGATAGAGAATGCATATATATTAATGTTTCTTTTTTGTGCAAGATAGTACCTATTCAGATGATCTCTTTAAGCCTATCTTTATACTTGGCATAGATAAAAGACACAAAGAGCAAGATGCAGCCAAGCACTATGAAACTTACTGTCCTATAAAGCGTAGCAAGGTTCCTTGTATCATACAAGAAAACTTTGAGTATTGTTATACCAAATATGATTATACCTTGCATTCTCAATGTCTTTCTTTTTAGCCCAAACCCTAATGCAAGTACAGTTAACGCTAAGATACTCCATCCTACAGATATCCAATATTCCTTAAACTCAAGCATAAATAGCACAAACAAGAGAAGTGTTCCAGACCATGAGAAATAGTCTCTGAAAGGATTTTTCTTATCTAATAATAAAGCAGTAAGATAAAACACAGTAGCTGCACAGATAAAAGCAAAGAACCTTGTGCTTCCCAGAATATTGTTTATATCAAAAGCTGTAAGCCTATAGCTGTCATATAGTAAAACTTTCAGTAGCAATATTACTGAAAGAGATACTGCCTGGTAATCAAAGTCATACTTTCTTGACAGTAAGACTAAAGCAAGAACGATAGCTGAATAGATTATTGATATCCAATAGTGATGGTCAGAGAGTTCAAGTGCCACTATCAAAGCCAGTAGACCAGTAGCAAACCATGAATATAAGACAGAAAACTGCTTCTCCTTCTTCATAAGCAAAGCAAAACAAGTATAGAATGCAGCGATTGTAAAAAGATAACTTATCAATCTAACACTTATCTCAGCATTACCAAGCACGATATCCTTCAGATACCAGCTGTCAAAAAAGATTGTCTTAACAACTGTGACCCCGCCCATGATTAAAGAAACTACTCTAAGTTTTCCAGTCTTGACAAATACACCTGTCAAAACTAATGTTTCAAGCGCCCAGACAATTGTCACAAGGTCAGAGCTTAACTGTATAGGAACAGTTATGGTGAGGAAAAAAAGTGATACTATTAGATTGACCATACCTATCTTCTTATCCTTATGAAGGAAGTAGATCACCATATATAGTATTGACAAGACAAGTGTGAAAAGTCCTAGATAATCTGGATAATACTTATCTATAAGAAGCTCTGAGAAGATATAGTAAAGTATAGAATTCCCTATTATCATTGGTATTGCTGATCCTTCTTTTTTCATAGCCAGTGATAATATTACAAAAGTGACAAAATAGATTGTAAGGAAACTAAAGCCAGTTACAAATTCATATCCTGCAGTAGAAAACCTATAGACAAGATAAGTAGCGAAAAGACCGCCAACACCAATATAAGGCCACTTCTTATACCACACGACAAATGCAAGGCTTATAGTAAGCATTGCAGTATAAACCAAAGAAAGCACACCAAAACTGTTGCTTAAAAGTGAAGTTGCGTAACCAAGGAAAAAAGCTTCGATTATGATAGCCTGGCTGTCTTTTGCAACTGAAAAAAGAACAGCGATCAATACGACAATCGACAGGAGCGTGATATCAAGCCACAAAGGAATCCCAGTAGCCATCCTATAGTCATAGAAATGATATGCAGCATATATGATAAAATACAATATGGCAATCCCTCCACCAGCCAGAACCTTTCCAAGCCGAGAATATTTCTTCATCATCAGTTCGCCAAGGATAAATATTCCTACTCCAACAACTCCGCCTAATACTAATCTTGTAAGGTGGCTTATCCAGCCGTTGTCTATAGCGTACTTTACAAAAAATCCTACACCCAAAACCAAGGCAAGTATACCAATCCAGCTGAACCATTTTATGCCTATATCGCTCTCCACAGATGTCTTCCTGGCAGCTTTTATATGCTTGACAGGTTCCTCATGCTTCGCAGTATGCGCCTTAATGTGCATAGTTTCAGCGCTTTTGCTCGAGCTCTTATTCACGATGATAATCCCCCAAACCAGCAATGGTATGCCTATCAATATACCTATACCAATGAAACAAATTAAAGCTCCAAAGATGATAAGTAGTATCCCACCAACAGGTGATTTATTCTGAGAAACTGTTTCTGATGCTTTGACAGATGGTTTATGCCCTTCAAGAGCATTAAGCCTTCTTATTATATGCCTATTCTCTCTCTTAAGCGATTCAACCTCTTTTTCTAATGAGCTTAATGTTGCCACAGATGGTTTCTAGGATTATTAGTATATAAAACTTATGCCTAACAAATAATTTTATAAACATAAGAATTTCATGACAATCCAATGGACCTAAACGAGCTTACAGGAAAAGAGCACATAAAACTAGTATCAAGAGGCAACAAAGCGCTATTATACGCACTTAAGATAGCAAAAAAACTAGGTTATACCAAAGTCCTGATACAAGACCAAGGTGGCTGGATAACATATAAGCAGATTCCAGTCAGGTTAAAGCTTGACTTTACTGAATTAAAGACTGATTATGGAATAATAGATCTAAAAGACCTTGAAGCAAAAGCTGATGAAAACACTGTATTACTGATAAATTCTATGCCAGGCTACTTTGCTCTTGAAGACATGGACGAGATAGAAAGCGTTTGCATAAGAAAAAAATGCTTCCTGATAAATGATGCGACAGGCTCAATAGGCACAAAAGCAGCAAAGAAAGGTGATATTATTGTAGCATCTTTTGGTGATGCAAAACCTATTGACCTTGGGAAAGGTGCACTGATAGCAACTGATGATAAAGAATTGTTTGATAATGTCAAGATTGACGAAGAAGAGCTGCCAGAACTAGATGCAAAGCTTGAGAAACTGCCAAAAAGGCTTGACTACTTTGAAAAGATCCATGATAAGATAATAAAAGAGCTAAAAGGCCATGACATTATCCACCCTAAAAAGAAAGGGATTAACGTGATTGTCAAGTTCACATGTGACGAAGAAAAAGAAGATATTACAAACTACTGCCTTGACAACAAGTACGAGTACACACTCTGCCCAAGATACATCAGGGTTGAATGTGATGCTATCAGTATAGAAGTAAAAAGGCTTTAATCAAAACATTAATAAATACCTAAATCTTAACAAAAGCCGGTGATAACATGGTAAAGATGATGTTTGTTATTGTTGCGATATTATTGATAGGCGGTTATATTATCAAGACCGGTCTTGACACAGACTTTGGTAACTCAGAAGACAGGAAAAATTTCCTTTGGACCATGGTCAACTGGCTGCTGAAGATTGGTGGTAATGTTAAAGACACAGCAGGTTACGCAGTATCACAAGACTGGAACCCTGAAATTCCAAAAAATCAGACTATTGTTGTAGACGAGATAGAATAGAGGTGAAAATTATGGCATTAAAGCAGCCAGCGAGCATGGATGAGTGTATATACTTCTCAAATAGGAGCATGGGTAATGGCAAAGCCATGGCGTGGGTATTTAGGAAGGACTGCCCTAAGTGCGGCGCAAAGATGGGTAAACCTATTGAAAAAGGCAAGGTCAAGATCAGAGCTGATTACTACGAGTGTCCTAAATGCAAGTTTAAAGAAGATAAGAAAGAGCATGAAGAATCACTTACAATGAGCATAATCTACACCTGCCCTGAGTGCAATAACCAAGGCGAGACCACAACACAGTACAAGAGAAAGGCGTGGAAAGGTGTTCAAGCTTATGTGTTTGAATGCGGCAAGTGCAATGCAAAGCTAGGCATAACAAAAAAGCTGAAAGAGCCTAAGAAGTGAATGTCCTAAAACTGAACATCCACCGCTTATTTATCTGCAAACTGCTTTCTTTGATTACCTTGTTTAAGTATTAAGAGATATACCTGCACTGGCCAGAGATAAAAAGAATACTATTAAACCAATAATCATGAGAACGGTTCCGATAATAAAACTAGCTGTGACATTTTTTAAAAGATTTTTGAGAGTTGCTTTTTCACTTATATCAGATATTATAAAAAAAGGATCATTCACTCCACATTCAATTACTACACCACTACCTTTTACTGTACTCTGTGCAGCAGTCCCCATAATATAAACAAATTCATTAGGTTCTATGTAATGCTCATAGAAGACTTTTTGATCATTATTTTCTGAAACCTTGCTTGGATCTACAGTTTTTAGACCAAATTCCTGGAAATCTATTTGAGCACCAGGAGTTCTAAGTTTTCTTAATAATTCTAAAGTGTTACCTTTTGTTTGAATATAGGCATTTTTTGCCTTTATGCTTAATTGGGCATCTTTTGGAAGGACCAGAATTCTTCCTGTTTGATCACTTACAATAAAGTTGACATAGCTTCTAGCCTGATCTATTAGGTCTTGATAATTTTCAATTTCTTTGCGATTTATACTACTATCCACAACATTTCTCATATTAAACCTTGAGTATTCATAAAATACGCATTTTTTATTTGACAAAGGTGTTTTGATCAATTGATTAGAACTTACAATCCCTGAAATCTCTACAATCCCCATTGCCAGAGATCTGATCTTTGAAGTAGGGATATCCATTATTAGTTGATACTTGTGTTTTATTATGAAACCTCCTTTAAATATAAAAAATCCAGATATTAAGAATACTATGGAAATCATTGCTGTTCCAAAACTTACTCTTAAGATTAAGGATAAAAAACCTATAGCGAAAACAAAGAGTATAAGGATAATAATTAATTTTCTATTATTCTTCTTATTAGGTATAGATGGGTTTGATTTTCTGTTTCCTACAAATAGGGCATTATTTTCCATAAGCTTAATTTTTTCTTAATGAGGTAGTTGCAAGGCTAGGCATAACAAAGAAGCCAAAAGAACCTAAGAAGTGAATGTCCTAAAACTGAACATCCACATCTTGTCTGTCAGCTTCTGCAACCTTAAACAATTCTTTTCTTGTATAATGCAGCATGTTTGCCATAAACACATAAGGGATCTGTTCTGTCCTGATGTTAAATGTGTTTACAGAATCATTATAAAACTCTCTTCTGTCTGCAATCTGATTCTCGATCTCGCTAACCCTCTGCTGAAACTGGATAAAATTCTGATTAGCTTTTAGCTGCGGATAATTCTCAGCGACTGCAAATAATGACTTTAGCGTGCTGGTCATGATATTATCAGCTGCAGCTTTCTGGGCAATTGTCGTAGCGTTCATAAAAGCTGTCCTTGCCTTAGTGACCTCAGTCAGGACGCTTTTCTCAAACTTCATATACCCTTTAACTGAACTGATAAGCTTTGTTAGTTCATCATGCCTCTGCTTGAGCAAAACATCAATATTGCTCCACGCTTTCTCAATATTATGCTTGAGCCTTATCAGGCTATTATACATCCCGACAAGATATCCGATTATGATCAATGCTACAAGAGCACCAACAACTCCAAGTATAATCCCAATTACCATTTTTTTGTACCTCCTATATCATCCCTATAATGTTCAGTATTAAAAATGTTACTATCACTATAAATAAGATGCCCAAACCAAAACCAGCTATCATCTGCCACCTGATTGACTTTAACAGCTCTTTTTCACTTTTAGTTGATATGATAAAAGTTGGTTCATTCTCGCCTTTTCGGATCAATACAGTGCCGTTATCATCAGCAGCAGTCCCCATCAAGTATAGATTCTCATCAGGCTCAATATAGTACTCAAGATATTTTCTGTCTCCGACAGTTGCAAATGTAAACTGTTTCTTAGGATCTAATGGCTGCAGATTCCATCTAGATATGTCCATCCGCTGCCCAGAATCAAAATTTTTCAAAGCTCCTAATATTACATTAAAGGCCCCAAATATCCCTGCCTTCTGCAAGAACACCTTTTTCAATGGGATATTAACTTCAGCGCGATTCGGGTCCACCCACACATTCCCTGTCTCATCTTTCGCATAGAAACCCACTCTTCTCTCACCACTTCCGACTGTATCCCAACTATAATATGTTCTTGTATGTCCCTTAGAATCCCTGCTGGTATGCTTCCTATACTCTTGAATTTCATATTTATAATATACGCAATCAGACTGAGAGAATGGTGTTTTAAGTATTGTACCGGCTTGAACATTACCATGGATCTCTACTATACCCATAGCCATTGACCTGATTTTTGAAGTGGGTGTATCGTTTATCAGCCTGAACTTCTGCATCCTGTTAAAACCCCAATAGAATAAGCCACCACCAAAAGCGCCAAAAAAACCTGTAACAACATACATCATAGGTTCTGCCATATATACCGTTTGATGATAGCAATATATAAAATTTTCTAAACCGTCTGCACAACATAAGCCCTGATATTATCTGATTATTCAGACTGCAAAGCTAGGCATAACAAAAAAGCTGAAAGAGCCTAAGAAGTAGAGAAATTATACGTGGAAGAACTTCAAATCCTTAAAATAACTTAACCCACAATATATTATGTATTCTCTTCTACCCCCTTTAGGTAAAGGTACTTGAATATCATGGCCTATCCAATTTTCACCAAGAATTTGTGATAGGGTCAGCTTACTTGGAAATATTAAAGGTCTTGATTCTGTCTCATAATCCATAAGACGAGCAAGGTCCACCAAAACTATTTGACCATTTAACACAATTATATTACAACTATGATCTTCCCTGAAGACCTCTCTTTCCTGAGGGTTATAATCGATAAATCTACCATCAACAACAGTGGAGTCAAAACCAGCTGTCTGGGCAAAAAGTTGGAATATAATAGAGATATGAACACAGTTGCATATGCCTTGTTTATAGCAATAGGAAAGCCTATGGTTCTGGCCACCAAGCTCAGCAGTCCACCTATGATGCTCCCTAGCCACGTCATAATGGATACGTATAGCATGGTACACAATCTCTGCAAATGTTTTAGGATCATAGCCATGTTGCAGCCATATCTTTTTGGCATATATCAACAATAACCTGAACATCTCTTTATCTATAGTAACTATATTTTTTGCTCCAACACCAGATGATTGCGAACTCACCACCACATTATTAAATAGCCAATAAGGGGGAAAGCTTGTCATCCTTTCATTAGGCAGTCTTTTGAACACAAGGTTATCAAGCATAATTTCAGTATCTACCAAGGCTTCAATAAAACCTTCAAGTTTTTGCCTACGAACCTGCTCATTAAGTTCCTTTATAACCCAGTTAGGCCGATTAAGATATGTTTGGAGCAGTTTATCCTCATCTTTGATCTTGTGCAATCTCATAAGCTGGGCTAATAACAACCACCCATAAAGCTCATTTCGCTCTTTACTGCCTTCCTTAGTACCAAAATCAATGGCCCTTCTGTTAAAATCAAAAGCATCTGGATTAGACAATATCTGTTCCTTGATCTCTAAATAGGATTTATCCATAATTAGCCAACAATTAATGATATATAAAAGAGTTTCTAAAGCCCTCTAAACATCCCATCATAGATATGGTTCATCTTTTATAAACTTCATCTCTAGAAGCGATATTGACAAACAGTATAAAGCCTTGCCTCACCTCGAAGGTAATCACTAACCACTCAGTTATATGCACCCTTTTTAGATTTTTCAGGTCATGGCTAAGGTTTTTGTAGCCATCTATAGAGACATCATCCCTTGAGATTATCTCTTTGATCTTTCTGTTGATCGATCTTGCGATAACAGGATCTTGCTTTGCTAATTTACTTAATATTTTCTTAAAATCATCAGATAAGTCAAACTCAAACATCTTACATACCTGATATCTTGTCCAGCTCTGCAAGGCTCATCTTTTTCTTTTGGTATTTACTGTGATATCCTTTAACTATGTTAAGCACTTCAGTCACAAACTCTTCCTTAACTTCCTTCTCTACAAAATCTTCGCCGTACATCTCTGCAAACTTTTTAAGGGCGTCAGACTTGTCTTTTAGCCCATACTTTTCTTTAACAACACCAAGAACCCTGTTGGTATAATCATCTATTTCCGCTCTAAATTGTGTTAAACTCATTTTTTATCACCTTATGTGATTTTAAGTGATACCAAGACACTTATAAACATTTCGGTTTTAAAGCCCTCTAAACATCTCAGGCTTAAGCCTTTCTTTATTATCTAATATTTCTTTCAATTGTTTTAACATCATCTCTTTATCTTCAGGCAGTGTTCCACCGACAGATGCATAATTGCTAGCATGGTTGCTCCGAAAGATGCAGCTTTTAAGTTCTAAACCCTCGATCATCCAGTAAAGTTCCTGCAAGTATTCGTAATTCTCAAGCTCATGCACCTCACTAGATTTCACCTTGTCATGAAACTCAGTACCTTTTACAACCATAAGTGTTAAAGCACCGATATAATCTGGCTGTATCTCATTGAGTATTGAGGCCGTAGCTTTAGCATGCTCTTTAGATTTCTCTTTCCCCCCAAGCCCGAGCAATACTGTAACTGAAAGTTTTATCCCGGACTTTTTGATCTTCCTGCCAGCCTCTATCATCTCTTTTCTTGTAACGCCTTTCTTGATATCTTTTAATAATTCGTCAGACCCAGTCTCAACACCAAGGTATACTAGTTCCAGTCCCAATGTTCTTAATTCTTTAAGCTCAGCCAAAGACTTGTTCAAAGCTGTTCTTGGAGTTATATAAGAAGAAACCCTCTCAACTTGTGGATATTTATCTTTTATGTACTGCAAAAGAACAACCAAATCTTCTTGTCTTATACTTACAGCATCACCATCAGCCAAAAATATCCGTCTTTCGTTATTATACCATTTATCCAATTCATCAATAACATCATAGATATCCCTAAACGCGAACTTCCGCTGCTTATAGCTCGGACAGAAAGTACAGGTATTGTTAGAGCAGCCAAGCATCGCAAGCAAGATAAAGCTGCTTGATTCTGAAGGCGGTCTGATTATTGCTTCCATATATATGAAAAAGAAAAGATTATATAAAAAATTAAGCTAATTTTCTCTTAAAAAACTGTACCCCAAGGGCGATCGCTCCGCCAGCAAGCGCTGTGTAAAGCTGGAAAACGCCCATTGTTGTAAGGAACAATACAGGAACAACCTCCAAGTTTACTAGCACAAACGCTGCTGTAAAAAGGAATGCAGTCTTTGCTATCGATCCAGTTATCAATGTTCCAACCTTATTATACTTTATCAGCCTCTTAAAGACAAGCACAATTATCGCGTTGCTCACCCAGATAAAAGGTATCATGTAAACAAGGAACATGGTGAATGGCCCAAAGATAATTCCCCTTGAAAGAACTCCAAGGCTTGGAAGCATTATCACAGGCAATAATTTGTATCCTTTAAGGTTAAATGCTGCAAGTATAAGTGATGCGTTTACTAGAGTTCCCACAAGAAACTGCGGATGCCCTGCAAAAAATGGCACAAAGAACGCCAGAGCAGAATAAACAAGAAGCTCAATATTTTCCTGTAAAAAACCCAATTTATAATCAGTCTTATTAATGTATTCCATAAAGAACATAATAATCAAGTTATTTAAATAATTTTCGACTAAAAATTTCGACATTTTTATAAATGGGTTCTGTTTCTTGCCAGTTATGAAAACAAAACTGCCTAAAATAATCGTAACAAGCGCACTGCCGTATGCAAACGGCTCGATCCATGTAGGTCATCTTGTAGAATATATCCAGACAGACATGTTTGTAAGGTTCTTAAAGCTTGCAGGTGAAGAGGCAGTATATTGCTGCGCAGATGACACGCACGGCGCACCGATAGCGATAAAAGCAGACGAACTAAAGATCAAGCCAGAAGAGCTTATAGGAAAGTTCGCAAAAGAGCATCTTGAAGACTTCAAGAGTTTTCACATAGAATTTGATTCTTATTATTCAACAAACTCGCCTGAAAACAAGCATTTCTCAGACTTGATATTTGGCAGGCTAAAAGATAAAGGATATATATATACTAAAGAGATAGAGACAACATTCTGTGAACACTGCAAAAGAAGCCTTCCAGACAGGTATGTTAAAGGTAAATGCCCAAGGTGCGGCGCTGAAGACCAATATGGTGATGTCTGCGAAAAATGCAACTCAGCATATTCTACAGTTGACCTAGTCGAACCTTACTGCACAATATGTAAGAACGCACCTGTAAGAAAGGATTCAAAGCATTATTTCTTCAAGCTCTCAGCATTCTCAGAGCAGCTTAACAAGTGGCTTACTGAGAACAAAAAGCTCCAGCCTGAGATTGTGAACTATGTAAGGAACTGGATAAAAGAAGGATTGCAGGACTGGGACATATCGCGAGACGGGCCTTATTTCGGGTTCAACATCCCAGGAGAAAAGGATAAGTTCTATTATGTCTGGCTTGACGCTCCGATAGGTTACATCTCATCATATACAAATTATATTGGAAATGACGTTATCAAAGGCGAAGAAGGATGGAATTCCTCAAGGATTATCCATTTTATAGGAAAAGACATAATCTATTTCCATTTCCTATTCTGGCCAGCGATGCTTATGGCTTCTGGTTTCACACTTCCTGAGACACTTGTGGTTCACGGATTTTTGACTGTTAACGGAGAGAAGATGTCAAAATCCCGTGGAACATTCTTTACTGCAAGAGAATTTGCCCAAAAGTATGATCCAGAACACTTAAGGTTCTATTACGCTAAGGTCTTATCAAAAAAGATGTCAGACATTGACCTGGACTTCAAAGATTTCCAAGACAGTGTAAATAACGAGCTTGTAAGCAACATCGGCAACTTTTGTTACAGGACACTAAGTTTCTGCAATAAATACCTTGATTCTAAGATAGGTGCAATACCAAAAGAAAAGCTCATCCCTGAAGCTGAAAAGTTGATAGAGAATATCCATAATGCATATTTTGACGCCAACTTTAACGAAGCTGTAAAAAACATCCTTCAGCTCAGTACTCTTGGAAACAAGTATTTCCAGGCGAATGAGCCATGGAAAATGATCAAAGAAGACAAGGAAAAAGCAGGAGAGACCATAACACTATGCGCAAACTTAGTTAAGATACTAAGCATTGTCCTAAAACCTATACTTCCTGAGTTTTCCAAGAGATTGCAAGAACAGCTTGGTGTAAAAAACCTCAGCTGGCAAGATACAAAATTCAACTTCAAAGATACAAAGATTAATCAAGCTGAGATCTTGATAGACAAGCTTGAGATAAAAGAAGACGAGACATTTCCTCTTGACCTAAAGGTTGCAAAGATACTTTCAGCAGAAGCGCATCCAGAAGCAGACAAATTAGTTGTGCTGCAAGTTGACCTAAATACAGAAAAAAGGCAGATTGTCGCAGGCATAAAGAACTATTATGAGCTCTCTGACCTTATCGAGAAAAAGATAGTGATTGTCTCAAACCTAAAACATGCAAAACTAAGAGGCATTGAAAGCCAAGGCATGCTTCTTGCAGGAGAAGAAGGAAAGAAAGTAAGTTTGCTATTATCAGACGCCAAGGTTGGCTCATCACTCCAGTTTGGAACAGTCAAGAACAATACTGCGCAAGTAAGCTTTGACGATTTCCTAAAAGTAAAGATGACTGTAAAAGACAGCAAAGTCTACTGGGACGAGAAAGAGCTAAAGAGCGTTACAGTAGAGAATATTTCTAAAGGAAAGGTCTGTTAACCACTACATTCTTCGTCTTTAAAATGGAAAATATATGTAGAGTTAACCACTACATGAAATGATACTGTTCCAAATATTCTCTGAGGCAAAACCTACAGATAGCTTCAATTTTCCCTTTTCTGCTGTTATTTAAAGCAGAAAGGTAGTCATTTCTTTTACTGATGTGCACCGCAAAAGGAACAATTCCTTTATACATCAATAGCCAATTCATAAGTAGCCTCCCCACCCGCCCATTACCATCAACAAAAGGATGGATTATTTCAAATTGAGCGTGGCTTTGGAAAGCAACTTCAAAATTATCTATTTTATGATATGCTCTTTTTATCCAATCCAGCAGTTTTGCCATCTTTTCATCAACAAAAAGATAGGAGCTAGTATAGATATCACCGATATAGTTTTGTACTCCCTTATATTTCCCAAGGGTCTCCTCAGATTCAATATTCCGATTCACTAACGCATGCAGTTCAAAAAGATCATGAGAAGTGGGCAGCCGATTGCAATTTTTTTCCAGATAATTCCATGCACCCAGAAGATTAGAAGCCATAAATAGTTCTTTCTTTGAATATCCGCCTGGCACAGTATCCTGAAAAAGATAATTATAGGTATCTTTAACAGTAAGTGTAGAACCTTCTATCGCATTGCTGTGTGATACAAATACGCTTAAAAATCTCTCTTTTTCTTTCTCCTTTGATACTTTATCAAGAGACTTCAAGTATTGTTTATAAGAATCTGAAGCTTTTTTCAGAGCATGATGATCCTGATAAGATAGCTCATCTTTGAAATCTGTAAGAACCCAGTCCCGGCCCCCATAGGAGAATTTCATACAGTCAAATTCTTCTTTTAATACTGGCCTCTTTTTCCCAAGATATTTGATGGTTTTTTGGATTACCCTATCCTTATCTCTAACTGAATCAACCAGATACAAATATTCGTTGTTTTTTATTTTTTTAGTTACAATACTTACCATAAAGATAGTTAACCACTACAGATATTTAAATCTTTCGTTGCTGGTAAGAGACTAAAAAGTTTATAAATGATAGTTAACCACTACATTAAACCAAAGGTTTATGTATTATGACCAAAGTAACACCCATAAAATGATACTAAGATATATCATTAAACAAATAAATAAGCTAGCAGGAAAAGAGCAATCAAGAGAGTTCTTGATGAGTTCAGAAAAGTCCATACCCATTGATGCAGCCATAAAAAGAGCTAAAATTAAATGGTAATAATTCTGTGTTTTATTCCATTATTCTGTAACTAATAACAGAATAACCAGAGAAGAATAATTTAATTCTGTAACATATAACAGAAAGAATTAACTGTTCTGTAATAGATTACAGAAATAGTAAACATCAATTACCAGCATTAAGCAACATTCTGTAACACATAACAATTTCTATTAAAGATAACAGAAAAGCTTATATAGCAATTATTCCAAAATTAGTTTTGGGGATGGTTTCAGTTGAGTAAAGATTTAAGACAGTACGCTCTATTTCTATATAGTCTTAGCAATCTAAAACAAAAGGATAAGGTCAAGACAATAAGAGAATTATTCGGCTATAAGGATAACAAGAAAGGTAAAGTGTATAGCCATTCTGGTATGCTAGAAAGCCTTGAATGCAGAAAGCTTGGCTCAAATGTGATATGTGTTCCGATTGAGCACACGATAAAATTCTCTAATTTCTTCAACTCAAAAGATATCAAGTTCAATATCGAAGAGGTGTGGATATGAAACTCACCTTTTTCATGATATGGCTCATCATAATGATTCCTATATGCGCATCTATCTCTATGGCAGGCCTTGGCACAGTTACAGTCATTGATGAAGGTTCAGTTGATGGCTATGCAAAAAGAGGAACTCCTTTGTATTTCTCAGTTAGGCCTTCAATTGAAGGTGACTCAGAGATAACTCCAAACCAAGTCAGGCTTGGAGGAAGGCAAAGCGCAAGATGCAGCGCTTATGAAGGAAAACTATGCAGATATGATCCAGGTATAATATTTAGCGGCTGTGGTCCTGAAAGTTGTGAACTGCAGTATACAGATGCTCTTGCTACATACAACTGGCCAAATCCATTTACCATGAAGCTGTATCTGTACAAAGATGATGAAACACTAGATTCAGAGACAACAAAGACACTTGTGTTTGACGAATTAAGCCCGCTTGTTGACCAATTTTTAATTCCTTTAAAGATAGGTGCAGCACCTATAAGGATAAACTACACTGTAACTGACAGGGCATGCGCTACATGCACAAACATGTGCTCAGGGATAAAAAGAGTACAGCTATCAAACGAAGAGATGCTTATCAAAGTCATCGACCTATTAACACCAGCAGGAGACTGCACCAAAGTTGGATTTATTGACCTGAACTCTGCAGAGCTAGGTGATGAAGGTTCAAGAGCGATAACCCTTTCTGTCTTTGACAATTTTGGCAACAATTTCTCCATGACAAAGAATGTTTTTATTGACAGGAGCTCACCTTCTGTTGACACATTAAAGATATTCAATAGTGGAAAAGAAGCAGCTGTAGTACCACCAACTGCAACACCTCTTGAATTTGTGGTTAATGTAACAGATAAAGACTTGCTTTCAGTTGACCTAGATTTATCATCACTTGGCTTAAGCACTGTTACACTTGCTTGTGCTCCTTTAGATGATGATGTATCCCAATGCTCAACAATCCAGACTGTAACGCTGCAAAATTCAACCTCCCACCTTATAACGATCACAGCAAAGGATCAGGCTGGTAACATTGCCTCGATAATCCAGTCAAAAAGGATAGGTGTAGATACATTTAGTCCAACTGTAACCTCGATAAAAACAAATCACCAGGATTCTTCTGGCCAGAGCTTTATATCTCTCACAGATAACGTGATTACAGTAGCAATAGATGATGGCGCAGATTCAGTTGGTTTTGACAAGAAGAATGTTTATCTTGATGTGCAACAGATTAGATCAGGCAGAAGCTCATTACAGCCTGACAACTGTACAAAAGTTGCATCTGGATATGAATGCTACTTTTATGGTATAGATCCAGACACAGCTGATGGTCTGAAGACAGTTACTTTAAAATCAACATCAAAAGATGACGCTAACAACGCATTTGCATCTGAGTTTACAGCTTCCATCAAGGTGGACAGGTCACACCCAGTGATATCTGAGATAGCCTATACACCAGTTGCTCCTACAGCTGCTGACACATTGACACTTTCTTTCAAGGTCACTGCAGGTTCAGAGATAACCGCTATGGTTAACGGCTCGCTATTTTCTGCTGATACATTCCCAAAACAAGCCTCATGCTCAGGCGCTTCACCGTATGAATGCTCATTTGACATCACTGGATTATCAACAGAACACATATCTGGCTCAGTATTGATAACTGTTACAGATTCAGCTGGAAACATCGCTTTGGCTGCAAAGACTGTTGAAGTCTTCAAAGGCAATTACAACACAACGCCAAACTTCTTTAGGGTTGGTGGTGTAACTCCAATACCAGCATCCATAGACAAGAAAGTCGCATCACAGATAGACGTAGCATTGTTTATCTCTGTCAATCTTCAACAGATAGGCTCAACACCTATAACTGTTGCTGACATGGATGTTTCGTGTGACAATAAATATCTGAGCGCCGAACCTACGATAATTAACGAGTTTTCTTCTAATCCATATATCTCACTTAAGACAAACTCATTAGTTTCAAGCATCGACAACATTCCGATATCTTGCACATTGTACATGTCTGTCAGAGACCCTACAACAGTCTATGGCATAAGGGAAGAAAGAAACATCACAGCAACAGTCTCATTGTACGGCAACGCGCTCGGCGATATTGACGAAAACATGCAAAAGAAGATAGATGCTATCAATACAGAGATTGAAGATGTGCAAGCAGAGATCGATGGCTGGGACCAGTGGGTACAGATAGGTGGTATGATCTGTAATATTGCACAGACTATGGGCTCACTTAACAGTTTGATGCAGAATCTGAAATCAGTTTTCTATGCAGGGAAAGTTATATTTGCCGGAGGAAAAAGAACAGCTATTGCTGCTGCTAATGCAAAAGTTGGTGCATGTGTGGCTTCTGTTTGTGGGGTGAATGCTGCCCTGCCTGAACCTGTCCCAGATTGCAAAGTTGCATGCGGCGCTCTAGCCAAAGCAATCGGAGTTGAGCTTGGAGAAGGTGTGGGCGAGGTCGCTGCTGACACGCCCACCCCTAATGCAAAAACACAAGCTACTCTTGAGGGTCTGGTAACAGCTTTCTCAACTGCTTGTACAAAGGGAGGCCCTGCGTGTGTTACTCCAACAACTGTTGGCGGAGTAGCCACAGCAGCATGGGCAGCTTCTGTGACAAGCTGGTCTGCCACCTGCACAAAGTTCGGCTCATTCAGTGTATTTATAGAAAATTACATCTGGCCAAGCTCTATTGTTCCAAAACCGACAAACTGGATAGGTTACCTGCTTAAATTGGCTTGCAGCATAACTTTCCATTGCGCGCTTTGCGATCTAGATGTATTAGGTAGCCTGGTATTTTCAGGATTAGTCAGCCTGTCAGGCGCAGGAGGTGCCATGACCTCTTTTTTTGGAAATGATATCAGTTCAGGAGGATTTTTGACAGATGGAAAACCAGATGGATATTACAGTGTAGGATTAGACCAATGGGACACAAAAGCCCTAAAAGAAAATACATTAAACCTTCCAGACAGCTTTACAGACTATGCAAGCAGATTACAGGTTTGGCACGATGTAGGGGAAACAACAAAGATACTTAACCCTCCAGACGAATTCAAATATGACCCCTACAGGAGCATACACTACGCAGAAAAATGTTTTTGCATCCCTGCAATATCATACAACCTTCAGAAAGATAAACAGATAAAGTGTATGTACAGAAACTGCCTAAACTCTATGGTACAGGCCGGCATGACAACAAGCATCTGCGACACAGCATATAAGGAAAGGGAGTGCCTTTATGTTGAAAGTGCATATGTCAAAGAATATGGTTATATGAGTGACATACTAACAGACATATTCGATTGGATATGGAACAACCTGCCTTACCTTGTTATTGGATTGGTATACGAATCTGCCTGCGCACCTTACATAGCAAGCGGCGGGCTCACAGAATGTCTTTCCTCAACAATCATTGGCATTGAAAAACCAGGATGGTGGCCAGTATTATGCGGCCTTATGGGCGGCTATATGGCTGTCACACAATTCCAGGCTTTGGCAGAATCTAAATTCGGCTTTGGCAGCCATGATCAGATTGACGACACATACTGCTCAGGAGGAGGGTATTAATATTTCCATTAGTATAAGAAATATTTATAAATAAAAGACATATTGTTGGAAAAATGTTAACAAAAACAGAACTAAGCGTGCTAGGGCAGCTGTCAAAAGACAACTGTAAGATAAAAGATATAGCCAAAGCCCTGAATAAAAGTATTAAGCAGATATACAGGGTAAGCAAAAACTTGGAAGATTTCATTACACTTTCAAGTGGTGCATTGATGCCAAAAAAGTCGCTACATACAGTTTCATTGCTGCACCTATTGGATAAACATCCAAAGATAATTGACATACTTTCTGGTTCAGGAATTCAGATACTTATGCAACTATTGCAGCCAAAGACTGTCGAAGAGATAGGACAGGAGACAAAGCTGAAGAAAAGCATGATATACAAAAAGATTGGGCAAGCATATGGCTTAAGTATTGTTGCAAAAGAAAATAAAAGATATCTGATAAACCAAAAGATCTGGCCTGACCTTAAAGGATTTATAGATGAATACAAAAAGTTTTATGAGACCACAGATGCAAGGATACCTGCTAGTTCAATTATCTACCATAAAGATGATGAAGAGATAATATTCTCAAACAAGAAAGGATTAGATGCCAAGCTTACAGCCTTTTCAGTTTATGACAAGTACAATATAAAGATCCTATTGACAACCAACTTTTATTGCCTCCAAAAGAAGATTCTGTCAAAAAAGGATATCTTTCTGCATTCTGTATACATA
>JAHJBD010000190.1 GCA_018813725.1 Nanobdellota archaeon
CCCTGGTTTTTCAGATATATCCCAGGAAGCAGGACATGCGCATATCGAAAAAAATGGAAGAAAGTGTCTTTGCGGTGCAAGAGGATGCTTTAATGCTTATGTTTCTGGAACAGGAGCTGCACAGATGGCAAAAGAGATGGGCATGAAAGGCGATGTTACTGCAAAACAGGTTTATGCGCAGAATAATAAGATATCAAAGAAAGTTTTTGAGATACAGAAATATTATATAGCCACCCAATTAGCGCATATATCACTCCACCATAGGCCTCAGTTGATCGAACTTTTTGGCGGACTGACCAACCAAAGAAAGCTTTTTGATTCTGCGATAAAAGATCTAAGAGAAAACCCGATAAAATATGCATACCCTGGGTTTAAAGCACCATTGATCAAGATCACAAAACTAGGTGATAATATTGGCCTATTTGGTGCTGCTGCAATGGCGCTAAGATGAAAAAGATAAGATTGCACCAATTCTTAAGCAGGGCTGGGATTTTTGCCAAGAAAGAAGAGATGATTAAGGCTATACATGCAGGGAAAGTTTCATTCAAAGGAAAAGAGGTTAAGAATGCAAATTTCCAGGTTCCTGCAAACAGCCAGGATATATTTTTTTATGGCAAGATAGCTCTGCCAAAAAAGCAAGCAGTATATATAATTGTAAATAAGCCTGTAGGCTTTCTTTCTTCTAAACTTTCAAAGAAAGATGTTGAGCTAGGGAAAAAAAGCATATTCTCGCTGATCAAAGGATTAGACACTAATCTAAAAAATTCACTATTTTGTGTAGGAAGGCTTGATGAGGATACCTCTGGATTGATCATCATAACAAACGATGGGACATTAGGGTCAAAGATCACAAGACCTGAAAGCATGATTGAAAAGGGGTATGCTGCGGTACTTGAAAAAGATATTAAAGATAAGGATATTGAGAAGATTAAGAAAGGCGTTACAATCAGCCTCGAGCATAACAAGAAAGTTACTGAATACAAGACAAGGCCTTGCAAGATTCAACTGATAGATAAGAGGGATGTAATTATTACAGTTTCTGAAGGTAAGAAAAGGGAAGTGAGAAGGATATTTGAGGCAGTGGGAAACAAGGTTGTTTCGTTAGAGAGGGTAAGTATAGGAAGCTTAAGATTAGATGGAATAAGGACAGGAGAATTCAAGTTTGTCGATAAGGAGTTTATTGAGAAAAGAATAAATGCCTCCAGCGGGATTTGAACCCACGTCCCTGCCTGTTTTCGATGAAAACCATTGATTCCCACCACGAAAAGGCAGGATGATTGGCCGGACTACACCATGGAGGCAATATGCGATAAAAAGTTCTAATCCTTTTTATAAATCTTTCTTATAAAATGATGGGCCCACGGAGACTTTCAGAACTGAATCAATCAGTTTTTTTGAACTCCGGACCTCCGGCTCTCTTAGAGCCGAATGTTTAGAACGTGGCCATATAAGACCGGCGCTCTAACCAGGCTGAGCTATGGGCCCATGCTCCAAAACAAATTCATGTTGGTTTATAAAAGTTTTGACACAAAATTTATAAAATAGCTATTGAATCCTCTTTTACCATGAAAAAGATAACTGTATTGTTGGTATTGATCATTATTGCGCTTACAGCTTGCACTAAAGAGCCGCCTAAACCTGACACATCAATATCAGATGATGCACTTCTGGAACAAGCAATAGCAGAAGAAAACACTGAACTTTGCACCCAGATCCAAAGCGCCATCGTAAAGGATGCCTGCATCGCTGAAGTAGCAAAAGATGCTGGATCATGTGAGCTTATTGAGAACGAGATGTCAAAAGACAGCTGCCTTACAAGCATAGCTGAAGTTAGCGCTGATCCTGGCTTGTGTGAGAAGGTGGTGACCAACTATTGGTCTGACATATGCTTCAAGAATGTTGCATTGATCACAGAAGATGAAACACTCTGCGAAAATGTATTTGATGATGAAGATTATAATGATTGTTATGTGGATGTTGCAATAAAAGTTAATGATGAGAAAATCTGCAAAGAAGTACAGGCATTAACTAAGCAACTAAAGTGCATAACAGACATTGCCAAAGCAAAGCAGGATCCAATGGTATGCGAACTTATCTCAAACAAGATTGACAGAGAGACTTTCTGCTTAACAAGGCTTGCAAGCTTTCTTGAAGATAAAGATATCTGTAATATGATAACAACAGAAACGATAAAAGAAAATTGTTTAAATTAAATTCTTATTTTTTTTGCCAAGCATAGCTTCTAAGCTTAGATGTCTTGCCAAAACCGCAAGAAGAACAGACTTTTTTCCTCATATGATAGGTACGTTTACCGCACCTTCTGCAGTGCATGGTAGTAAGCTGCCCTGATTTTTTTCCGTGTGAAGCTGTTCCTTTCATCTTACTCTGGCGAAATCAGGATGATTGTGTCTCCTCTTAGGAATACGACACCTAGTTTCCTTTTTGTCTCGCCACCTTCTTGCTCTTCTGCGTTTTCAAGAACGATATTGATGTGAATATCAAATGCTTTTAAGTTACCCACAAATTGTTTTCCGTTTTTCAGTTCAACAATAACTCTTTTATTTCTTGCCCTGTTCAATGCATCTAAGGGCCTTGCTTCTTCAACCATAGTTCCACCTCAAAAATAAATATAAAGTAGAGAGGCTCTGTTCAGTATTTAAATGTTTCTTATTTTTCGGGTCTGTCCCAAATCTCGCAAAGCTCGGGTTGCCATCTAATTCGCTTCTGATTGGAAAGATGTATAACTGACATTCTCCGAAGGAGCCAACCCTCTTGTCAGTTAGCTATCTTAACAAAATAAGCTCATGGAGTGATGGCAACCATTATTTGGGACACACCCTTATTTTTCCGAAAATTTTTTATATTATCGATTTAAGGGCAATCTAATGGCAAAAAAAGTAGTAAAGAAAACTGTCAAAAAGGTAACTAAGGTCTCAAAGCCACTGAAGGCTACAAAACCAGTGTCTACCAGAAAGACCTGCCCAGAATGCGGCAGCCGAAACATCATATACAGCAGGATAACTGATAGGGTGATCTGCCAGGACTGTGCAGCAATATTCGCTTCACTTGTACCTGAAGATGAAGAAAAGTTCAACGCCAGTTAACTATGATGTCATCGGTCCTTTCGTATGGATCAATCTGAGTGTTATCTATATCCTGCCTTTTACCGGCTTTGTATTCTAAGATTCCCTGCCATGCTATCATTGCTGCATTATCTACCAAGAATTGCATCTCTGGAACATAGCATCTTGCGCCTCTGTCATCGCACATCTTGTGGCACATCTCTTGAAGCCTCTTGTTGCAAGCAACACCGCCGCCAAGCAAAAGCTCGGTCTTTTCACAATGAGCAAGAGCCCTTTCAGAAACCTCAATAAGCATAGCAAAAACAGTCTCCTGCAGTGAATAGCAAAGGTCTTCAACCTTATACTTTCCTGAATCATATTTTTGCTTAAGGTTAGTCAAAAGTCCGCCGAATGACACATCCATACCTTTTACAACATAAGGCAATTCGATATATTCCTTGCCTTTAAGGCTAAGCTCGTAGACTTTTGGGCCGCCAGGAAATCCAAGCCCTATATGTCTTGCAAAGGAATCAATAAAGTTGCCAACACCCTGGTCAAGTGTCTCACCAAATATCCTGTATTTGCCACCATCATAAGCTATAACCTGTGTATTTGCTCCAGATGCATAAAGAAGCACTGGATCTTTTGCACTTGTAAGAAGCCTTCCTATCTCAAGGTGAGCTATGCAATGGTTGACACCAACAATAGGCTTATGTGTGATTGCAGCAAGTGACCTTGCAGCAAAAGCGCCGATCCTTAAGCAGTTACCTATGCCAGGAGACTGAGAAAAGGATATCAGGCCGATATCTTTGATGCTGCATTTAGCCTCGTCCAATGCCTTTTTCATGATCTCGTCACAGAACTTGACATGGTGCTCAGCTGCGTCAGTAGGGATTATACCGCCTGATTCAGTGGTATAAGTATGCTTAACATTAGATAAAACCTTGCCTTTGTCTGTAACTACGCTTGCACCAAAGGTATGCGCTGTTGATTCTATGCCTAGGCATCTCATTTGCTTAAAATTTTCTTAAGAATCGCTTCTTTGCCTTTCCAGTCAAGAGCCTCTTTCAATACTTCAGTTATGCTTTCAACTGGTATTATCTCTATCTTCTCAATATCTTTTGGATCAATAATTATGTCTTTTAGGTTAGATTTTGGAACAATCACTTTCTTGATCCCTGCTTCAATCGCTGCCTCAACCTTTGATGTTACGCCGCCAACTGGTAGAACCTCGCCTCTAACTGAAAGGCTTCCAGTCATTGCATATGACTGCTTTATAGGGATATCCTTAAAAGCTGAGATTATTGATGTTGCAACAGCGATGCTTGCACTGTCACCTTCAACACCTTCATGAGCTTGCAGGAATTGAACATAGATGTCATACTTTTCCCTGATGTCTTCACCAAAGTACTTCTTGATTATGGCAGATACGTTCTTTACTGCTTCTTTTGCTATCTCGCCAAGTTTTCCTGTAGCGATGATCTCACGTTCTTTGCCGCCAGGGGTTACCTGGGATTCTATCGGCATGATTATGCCTGAGTAGGCTGCTTCACCGCCAATAACTGCAAGACCATTGACCCTACCTACTTTCTGCCCTGTTGTAATTATCACTTCATACTCTTTTTTCCTTTCAATATATTTGTCAGCCAGCTGTTTTTCAAGAGGCCTTGCGATCTTTTTCGCACTGTCAATATGCTTGCTCTCTACGAAATTTGATTTCTGCTCTTTTGCAACATCACCAGC
Source organism: Nanobdellota archaeon (assembly GCA_018813725.1). Classification (GTDB taxonomy): domain Archaea; phylum Nanobdellota; class Nanobdellia; order Woesearchaeales; family JAHJBD01; genus JAHJBD01. The sequence goes on from JAHJBD010000190.1 coordinate 4,806, forward strand.
AGCCCTGATCAAGCCGCCAAGTTCTCTGAGCCTTAATGTAAGGTGGCCTTTACGGTTTGCCATGATCTTTGCTTCCCTGATGATATCGTCAACTGCTTCTTTTGTGAAATGGGGAATTTTCTTGTCCTTTGTAACTTCCTGAGCAACAAATATCGCGATCTTATCCCGATTTGCTTCTGTATCAGGCATAGTGTCTTCCATGTAGACTTCGTAGCCATAACCTCTGATCCTGGACCTTAGAGCAGGGTGCATATGTTTTATTGTCTCAAGGTTACCAGCAGCAACCATTATGAAATTGCAAGGCACTGGTTCAGTCCTTACCATAGCTCCAGCTGACCTTTCAGACTGGCCAGTGATAGAATATTTGCCTTCTTGTAATGCAGTCAGAAGCTCTTGCTGTGTATGCGGCTGCAATGTTGCTATCTCATCCACAAATAATACTCCCATGTGGGCTTTGTGCATCATCCCTGCAACTACTCTTTCATGGGCAGGTGTTCCAAGACCGCCTGACTGGAACGGATCGTGTAGCACGTCTCCTAATAATGCGCCTGCGTGTGCGCCTGTCGCATCATAGAAAGGCACCCGTTTCTTGTTGAAATTGTCAACTATCATCTTTGGAGCTCTTGTCTGAGCAGGCATCTTTCTACCTAGGTTAAGGAATATCACAAAAGCTGCAAGAAAGATCATGCCTCCAAGGAAGAATGCTGTAAATATGATAGCGCCTGCAGTAGCGCCAAGCTCTGCTGTATAATGTTCCATTGCCCACCATGGAGCGATCATTGCAAGTATCACCAGAATAAACATAAATACTGACTGGTTCTTGAAAGAGCCCATGTTCTGGACCTTTGACTTTGCCACTAATGGTCGGCCCTGGCCTGCTGGCACAGTCCTGATTATAGGATTATTCTCATCATTAGGATTGTCAAATGAAAGAACATCAACAAGCTTCTCTTTAGGCAGCATCTCTGCAAGGCCCATGCCTAACATTGATTTACCAGTACCAGGTTCACCTATAAGTAGGACGTGCCTTCTTTGCTGAGCAGCCTTTTTCATGACCCGTACTGCATTTTCCTGGCCTACAACCTGTTCGATTATGACCTTAGAAACCTTGATATCAGCAGTAGTTTTGAATTTCATTTTATAACCTAAACAATAGGACGTTTAAAAATGTTTTGAAATTGGGAAGCAATTTCAAAGCCCAGAAAATGAAAATTTTCTTATGTTTTGAAATTACGAAGTAATTTCCTTAACAGGCTGCATTTCCATAAAGATAACTTCATCTGCCATATTTGTGAAATTTCGTTTTTTACACTAAAATTAAGAGTAATACGCTTAATGCATGTTAAGTTCAATCGAATTTTAACTTAAAAAACAAAAAAAAGAGTTGGGGGCAGTGCTACGCACATTTACACTCCCTGCGGTCGAAATATTTATATTAAAAAGAATCCTACCTCAGTTTATGGATAAAATTAACTTTGATATTGATAAATTAAAGGAAGAAGATAGGCGATTTTTAATGTTAAGATCATTAAGTGTTACTTCTACAAATGCTACTAATCGCCTTATGAATACTTCTTTGATGATATCTTTTAGTTCGATAATACTTGCAGTTATCGCCATAATTTATTCAATCGAAAAAAGCTTTACACAAATAGTACAGGTTATAGTTTTAATTGGCGTAATATTTTTCATCATATTATGTTTGTGGTATTTCTCAGCTCAGAAAAAAGTAAAAAAGCAAACAAAAGCTAGTGAAAATGGTCATAATCTTATGTTCAAAAAACATTTTAAATATGCTGAAAAATAACTTAATATCCTAATTCTTCCTTTTTCACAAATTCCTTTATCTCAGTAATAAATTCACTTTCAGAACATTTCTGCGTATAAACCATTAC
>JAHJBD010000191.1 GCA_018813725.1 Nanobdellota archaeon
CAGTTGGAGTCAAGGGTGATGGGCAGGATTGTTAAATCTCGTTTTCCGAAGAGTTTCTGTTATCATGATGGATCCTTAGGTGTTTATGATATTACTGAGGTCTGTACACAAGTCTGTGATAATATCGCTGACCTTTCAGATAACCTTATCCTGCTTTATCGTATTGTTAAAAAGGCATTAAAACCAGATGAACATATCGTTGCTACAGGTTATGTAGCAGAAAGGGTTCTTGGTACTCATGTTAATCTTGGGGCTGGTTCTGCAGAGGAAGCATGTTATCTGATGAATGCATTTAGACAGCACTTGCCAGAGCTTGTTTCTTTATCACTTAATTCTGGGAGGATATACTATGAAGGCGTATGTGCTGAATTTCCTGATGTCTTGGACCTATCGATGCTTAATTATGTTAAGCAGTTCACCAAAAAGCTCTCATCTGGGCTCTCTGACCCCATAATGCTATCGCCAAAGTCTACGGTTGAGATCAGATGTTTTGACAGCCAGCAAGCACCAGAACAGGATGTAGCGCTTGCTGCGTACACATTTGCCATACATCAATATGCAAGAGAACACTTTCCACATTATCCCTTGGATAGGCCATTTCTAAAGGCTATGTATGGGCAGGCTAGCAGGGTTGGGGTTGAGGCTGTTGTAAACGGCAATCAGGTTAGGGATTGGATCAAAGAGACATTAGATACTGTACAGCCAGAACCTGCTTATTTCAAGCCACTATTAGGCAAGATTTGATATATCCCACATATTTGGCAGCCAAACATACTTTTGTTTATCCATTTACCCAATATATTTCTAACTTACTAGTGATAACAAAACCGAAACATTTATATATAAGATATTACTCACTATATAGTAATAACTATGCCCAGGGAATAATTCTTATCCCCCCTTAGACGAGAACCTTGGGCCATGGTTTATCTTAAAGATGAAATTCAAAAAAAACGTTGAAAAGTCGTTTCAAAAGGTAAGAGCAGATATTGATGCTTTAAAGACCAATTCAGCTGACTGGACACTATATCTTAATTCTTGCATAAAAGAGATGGAACAAAGAATATCTCGACTTGAATCAAAAAAAGCAAAATCAGCCAAGAGGAGGAGCTAAAATGGATGAAAAAGACGAGTTTTTGCTTGACGAAATCAATGGATGCAAAGGCAAAAAGCCAAAGATGTCTATATTGAACAAGAAAAAACTAGACTCATTTGAGATGGATGCCTTATTTTTGGAATAAATATATCAAGCTCATTTTAAAATTTGATCATTATGACAGATACAAAACCTGACAGCAACTTGCTTGTAGCAAATTATGCTAAAGATACTGCTGTTTGGGAAGCCAGGAGAAGAAGTTATGATAGGGCTGGCGGTGAAGCACTATTAGCTATGGTCCTTACCTTTTCTATGAACCTAGAATATAAAGCGCTTTCAAAGGATTTTTTAGAAAGCTGCCCGACAATTGATTTTGTTGCAGCTGATGGTGAAAGTGTCTTAGGAAGGTATAATCAGGAAGATACTAGTCATGTTCCATTGTTGACCAGGATTAAGTTGAAAGCTGCTTATAGGGATTATTTTAATAACCATTATGGTTCAGATAGGTTAAGGTATGATGAGCATTATAAAGCACCTGATATTGACAGAAGCTCAAGTCTTAGGGCCCAAAGGGCTTTGCGTAACAGATAAGTTTTTATTATTAAACTCAAATTCTTTATTCTCATGTATGACCTTGAGCTTGAAAAAGCAGTAGATGCTATTAGGAAGGAGAAGCCTAAGACAGTTCTTATCCAGTTACCTGAAGGGCTAAAGCCTAAGGCTCAGGAGATAGTGGATAAGATAGAGGCAGAGACAGGTATAAAGCCATTGATCTGGATGGGAACATGCTTTGGTGCTTGTGATACGCCTGAATTTAAGGCAGACCTTCTTATCCAATGGGGCCATTCTAGGTTTGTTAAATAATAAATTATTTAAACTTGCATTTTTCCTTCATAATTATGAAAATAGTTATCGGTTCTGACCATGCTGGTTATGAATTAAAAGAGCATCTTAAGAAAGCTGTTAAAGAACTTGGCTATGATATTGAGGACAAGGGTACAGATAATCCTGATGTCTCTGTTGATTATCCTAAGTTTGCAGAGTCTGTCGCTAAAGAGGTAGCTAATGGAAAAGGTAAGCTTGGAGTTCTTGTGTGCGGTACAGGGATGGGTGTTAGTATTGCAGCAAATAAGGTAAAAGGTGCTAGAGCTGCAGTTGTCTATAATGAAGCTACAGCAAAGCTTGCTAGAGAGCATAACAATGCAAACATAATCTGTTTAGGTGGAAGGGAACTTTCCAAAGAACAGGGAAAAAAGTTTGTTAAGCTGTTTATTGAGACACCGTTTAGTGAAGATGAAAGGCATAAGCGAAGGATCAAGGAAATCTCTGACTTAGAAAAATGAGCAACTTATTTTTGGCTGTGTTGATAGCATTTCTGGGAATTGTGGCTGGATTGATAATCGCCCTCATGACCAAAGAGGAGCTTAAGCCTGGAAAAAAATATTTTCTTCTGATGAGAAAAACATTACTACTTGCAATGGTTGTTCTTATGGTAATATTCCTTTATGACAGATGGATATATCTTCTTATAACTGCAACAGCTTTTATTATAGTGATTGTTGCCAAGCAGTTTAAGCTTTCAAACAGTGCCTACAATCTTTTAACCTATCTTCTTTTTGGGTTAGTATTGTTCTATGCTTCTTTAGAAACAGAACTTTTTGTCATTGAATCAGTGCTTGTTTTTATCTATGGGCTTACGATATTCTCTGTCTAGAAAGTTACCATTTTTCTTTCCTTATATGCAGGAAATAAGCTGTATGGTTCACGATTATGTGCAGTATGAATGTTAATAAAAGTATAGTGATAACCTGCAGGAAACTGTATAAGAATACTAAAGAGCTTAGCAGCATAGCGCCCAAAGCAAAGTCTATCTGGTCCCATGGCCTAAAACTTTGGCCTGGCTTGATATCAAACTGCCTTTTGAAAAAGCTCTCTATCAAGTCGCCAAGTATTGCACCAAAACCCATCAAAAACCCTAAAGATAGCCAGTTTGATAGGTCAGTGAACCCAACAGTGATGATCCCTGATGAGTGGAGTGCATATTGGAGGTAGGCGATCAAGATGCCTGAAAGAGTTCCTACAATCAATCCACGGAAGGTCTTATTCTTACCAAACAATCGCTTATCATTTAGTTTTTTGCCAAAATCTAACGGGATCGCGAGCTTTTTAAACACATGCTGAAAGATAACTGGTGCCATATTAGCAAAGTATGCTGGCAGCATAAGATAAAAGCACTTGAATACAAATAAGTCCATTTTAAACAAAAAATATTTAAAGAATATTAAAGATTTTCGGTTTGTATGAGAAAAGTATGGAACCTTGCCAACATCTTGACATTAAGCAGGATAGTGCTATCACCTGTATTCTTCTTGCTGTTCCTTGCTAATGAAAGATTATTAGGGGTATTGGTATTTATTGCAGTGGCAGTAACAGATGTGGTAGATGGTTGGGTGGCAAGGTCGTCAAAGCAAGTTACAAAATTTGGCGCAACATGGGACCCTATGGCAGATAAGGTGATGGTGGTGCTCGCTTTGCTTGCAATAATGTTAACATCAGGATTTCCTCTGTGGGGATTGTTAATATTAGTAAGGGATGCGGTGTCGCTCTCTGGATCAGTGTTGGTGTTCAAAAAGCATAAAGGGCACTGGAAACCAAACATATATGGCAAACTTACAACATTCCTTCAGGTTGTGACCATATTTGTCTATATGCTAAACAGTCAGTTCTTTGTATTTGGCGTAGACCATAAATTGATTATATTGGTGCTGACGATAATTCTTAGCCTTGTTGCTGCAGTGACTTACGCTGCAAGGGGCATTGATATCTTAAGAAGTAAGTAATCTGTATCTTTTTAGAAAAAAGCTTGCTGCTGATCCAAAAAATCCTGGTAAGGTCTTGCCTTGAACTTGTGTCTTTCTGTTCTTTATTGCTGTTCTAAGGTCTCCTTCAAAGATTGTTACGCCGTTTCCTATCTCCCAGTTAAAGTGTGCATCAGAGCCGCCGATCTTTGCGATCTTAAGTTTCTCAGCTATCCTTTCTGCTTTCTTGTTCTCCCAGGGAAATGTTCTGGCATTAAGTGCTTCGATGCCGTCAACTTTCTGCATCTTACCTTTGAACCTCAGCTGAGGGAGGAGCCTGTATGGGTGGGCTATGGTGATCAATGCATCCTGTTGTCTGACTTTATCGATAACCTCAAAAAAGTCTCTTTCTTTGATATCTTCTTGTAGATAAAATACTGTGCAATCTCCAAAATTTGTCCTTATCTCAGATCCCACAATAACTTCCATGTCTGGATTTTTGTTAAGCTTTTTTGTCTGTAGAGAACCTTTCATAGAATTATGGTCAACAACAAGTATTCCGTCCAATTTTCTTTTTATGGCTGTCTTTATAATGTCTTGTGGTTCATTAATTGAACAGAGCGAATATTTGGTGTGTATATGCATGTCGTATCTCATGAGTCTTTAAGCAGCCTTTTCCTGCTGCTATATATCACCTGGATCAAAGAATAGTATGCAAAAAAGACTGTTACATAAATCAGTGTGTTAAGTATGATCTCATTGTATTCGTGTATGTAAGGCAAGGTGAAATTTGAGCTTAGAGAAAAATTTATCCACAGTGCAAAAAGTATTGTTATATCTTGCATGCCTGTCTTGAATTTTGAGAATAAGCTTCTTTTTGGCTTGATCCCTGCTGACATGTTAAGGCTTCTGATAGACTCTGTCGATACATCCCTTGCGATGATCAGCAATACAGCCCATAGGGGGACTAGCTTAAGGTCAAGAAGGATTATGAACATAAGGCTTGTTATCACCTTGTCAGCAAGACCGTCAAAGAAGTTACCAAAATCAGATGTGACACCAAGTTTTCTTGCGACCATTCCATCGACCTTGTCGCCGATCATTATCAAGATGAAGAGTGCTAGTGAGATCAATCTTCCAAAATTGTCCATGTATAGGAAAATAATAACAAAAGGCAGGATAAGAAGCCTGCTCATGGTAATCTTATTTGCTAAATTCATTTTGTATCAGAATTTTAGTTTCAGTCCTTGTCTTTATGTCTGTGTCGATGATATCTTGCAAGTTTGGATCCAGATTAGGATTATGCTTTTCCATCACCTTCTTGATAATCTTGTGTATGTCTAAGAATTTGATCTGGCCTTTAAGAAATGCGTCAACAGCTATCTCATTTGCTGCGTTCATAACGCAAGGCATTGTGCCCCCTTTCTTAATAGCATCATAAGCATATTGCAGGCATGGAAAAGTGTTAAGGTCTGGATCCTCAAATGTCATCTCTCTGAACTGGATCTTCTTGATAACCCTTGATGTTCTTTCTGGATAGAACAGCGCATATTGGATAGGAAGCCTTGCATCAGGCTCTGCAATCTGGGCTTTTACTGTGCCGTCTTTGTATTCGACCATTGAATGTACAAGGGCTTGTGGATGGACCTGCACAGCGATCTTTTCTGGCGCAACATTGAAAAGCCAGTGCGCTTCGATCACTTCAAGTCCTTTGTTCATCAGTGTTGCAGAATCAATGCTTATCTTTTTTCCCATGCTCCATTTTGGGTGGTTTAGCGCTTCTTTGACAGTGATATCTTTTAAGTCTTCTTTGGTCTTTCCTCTGAAAGGTCCTCCTGAACATGTAAGGATGATGTTTTCAACTTGGTCTGCTTTTTCTCCAAGAAGACATTGCTGCACAGCAGAATGTTCTGAATCTACTGGAATTATTTGGACGTTATGTTCTTTTGCTTCTTTCATAACAATGCTTCCTGCAGTAACAAGCGTCTCTTTGTTAGCTAATGCGATGTGCTTTCCTTTTCTGATCGCATGTATTGTTGGTTTTAGTCCTGATGCTCCAACAACAGATGTTAGCAAAACTTCATAATCTTCAAGCTCAGCTATCTTGATCAATCCGTCATGGCCTGAGAATACTGGTATGTCTACTCTTGATGCAAGCTCCTTTGCCTTTTCCTGGTCTACAACGCAGACTGCTTTTGGTTTGAATCTTTTTATCTGTTCTTCCAGAAGTTCAATATTTGAGTTTGCACTTAGTCCGACTACCTGAAACTCGTCTGGAAAATTTGAGACCACGTCTAGCGCTTGTGTCCCTATAGAACCAGTGGAACCAAGAATTGCAATCCTTTTCATACCCCTCTGGAACCCAACATAATTTATATATCTTTCTATGCTAAACTATTTAAGGTTTACAAATTTTCTCTCCTCGTATGAAGAAGGAAGTATTGCAGAATAGATTGATATTTTCTCTAGTTAAAAAATTCCTGTTTCCAAGATTCTTAAAGCTTGTAAAAGAGTTGAAAGGTGCAGAGAATATACCGCGCAAAGGGCCTTTTATAATCGCGGCCAACCATGTGAGCTATATCGATCCGCCTCTGTTATATTCTATCTTTGGTGAAAAAAGAGAGTATAAGGTGCATTTTTTAGCTAGTATCGGTATCAAGTGGATGTGGTGGATATTTGGCGGCCAAAATTTCTTAAGATGGGCTATAGGCATGATTCCTACTCCTGAAAGAAGAGGAAAGAAAGTCAAAAAGCCAACAATCGATTATGCTGTTGACGTATTGAAGAAAGGAG